>JBBROT010000391.1:0-3822 GCA_038229155.1 Bryobacterales bacterium
AGACGTTCCCGGACGACATCCGCACAGCCTATTCGAGCACCATGATCAAGCCGGTCGCTCCCACGGCCACAGGAGCATTGCCCGTCCCCCGCAAGCAATGACAGAGAGAATTTCTCTGAGCGAGGCCCGCCGCATCGCGCTTGCGGCACAGGGCTTCGACCGGCCACGACCGAAGGGGCGCATCGGCGTATCGCATATCGTCCGCACCATCCGGCAGCTTGGCTTACTGCAAATCGATTTTGTGAACGTGCTGGTGCCGGCGCCGTACCAGGTTTTGTTTTCCCGCCTGGGGCCATATGAACGATCGCTGCTGTATCAAGCCATCTATAAGCAAGGCCAGTTCACTGAACAATGGGCGCACGAAGCCTCCATTGTGCCGGTTGAAATCTGGCCGCTGCTGCGGCATCGCATGGAGAACCATCGCATGCGTCCGTGGGGTTTCGAAAAATTTCTGAATGATTCGGATTACTTTACGTGGGTGCTGGAGCAGGTACGGGAGCGCGGTCCATTGACAGCCGATGATCTACCGCTTCGGGAAGGAACTCCGAACCGCATTCCGGGCGCATGGATAGCATCCGTACAGCGGGCTGTTCTGGAGGGCCATTTCGGACGTGGCGCGCTCGCGGTCACAGAGCGTCTGCCCAATTTCGCGCGAGTGTACGATCTGGCGGAGCGAGTGCTTCCTCCCGAGCATCACGGCCGGGAAATGGACCGGCATCAGGCGCAACGTGAACTCCTACGCTTGGCCGCGCGATCGCACGGTATGGGCACTGCCGAAGATCTGGCCGATCACTATCGCATGCCGGTGAAGGAGGCGCGGCCGAGAATCGCGGAACTAGTCGAAGCCGGCGAGTTGCGCGGGATCGAGGTCCAGGGCTGGCGTCAGCCGGGCTACCTGCATCGCGATGCGCGGCGGCCGAGACGAATCGAAGCGAGAGCGGTGCTGTCCCCTTTCGATCCAGTGGTGTGGTACCGGCCGCGTGCGCTGCGGCTGTTTGACTTCGATTATCGTCTGGAGATTTACGTCCCGAAAGAAAAGCGCCGGTGGGGTTACTACGTGCTCCCTTTTTTGTTAGGGGAACGATTGGTTGCGCGGGTTGATCTTAAGGCTGACCGCGCTCGAAGCCGGCTGCTGGTGCCCGCTGCATACGTTGAGGAAGCCAGCGATCCGGGCGAGGTCACTGAAGCGTTGGTTCTGGAGTTGAGGGCGATGGCCAACTGGCTTGGCTTGAAAGCAGTGTCGGTTGCACGGCGTGGAGTATTTGCGCGCGGGCTGGCAGCGGCACTGCGGTAGGCGGTATTGTACATTCAAGAGGACCCAGATGCGCGTGTTGGCAATATATGCGATTCTGCTGATTCCACTGGCGGCTGCGGAAGACCCGACAGTGGTTGGACTCAGCGGTCAATGGACACGGGACGACGGCACGACCGGGAAGAGCCAGGAAGTACACTTCGGTCAATCGGTTCCGAAAGGGGCCAAACTCTCGGGTCGTAAAGGCGACCACATTGTGATCCAGTGTGACGGCGCCTTCGATAATCAAAGCTGTCCTGCCACGAAGGGCTGCCAGGTGGAGGTTTGTGCAAGGCAGACAGCGGGAGCCGGAAGTGATAAATTCCAGTGGCTGACGTCGTCCGTAACACTTATCTCACGCAGTCCAGATCGATTCATCACAGCAGTAACGCGCGGCCTGGGGCCGGAGCCTTGGGAAGCGGTGGTGGAGATGAATGGCGATCAGGTAAATCTAGCGCCGGCGCTGGCTAATCTGGCTGACGGTAAATACCGGCTGAAGATTACGAATTTGCCGCAAAATCCAGCGTTCGCGGCGGAGCATGCGATCCAATGGTCTCCGGGCGGAGTGGCCGGGTTCGCTGTACCGGGTATCCAGCCGGGCGTTTATAGCATGGTGATCATGGAGGGTCCGGGCGATATCCAGGGGGCGGAAGCGTGGTTGCTGGTGACGGCGGGCCCGATGGCCGCATCGTTATTGCAGACGTGGGAACAGGTCAAGGAGTCAATCGCGCCATGGCGCGAGGATGTGGAAGCGCCGTATCTTCACGCGTTTCTGCGCGCTACCCTGGTTGCGCTTTTTGAAAGCAACTCCAAGCTCGCAGCGGGAAAATGAGCACTGCAAGCGCCGCGCGGCCGAAGCGAAGCCGCTGGCTGGCTCCCGATATCAGCGCGGCTAGGATCCGGCATCATCTGCGTGCCTCCGCCGGAATGATTTTGCTGGTGTCCGCGATCGTACTGGCGGGCGAGTATTTCGGCTGGTTCGATCAGTACGAAAAGGGCGCGACAGACTGGCTGGCTCGACAACGCGGTTTTGAATCCATCGCGAAAGAAATCGTAGTAGTTGGCATCGGGGAAGATGAATATCGAACGACCTTCAAGAACACCAGTCCGCTACCGTCAGAGCCGCTGAAGAATATACTTCAAAAACTCGCGAATGCGTGCCCCGCGGTAATCGGCATTGATGTGGTAAACGGTCCGCGCCTGGACCAGCCTGCCGCGGGCTGCGAAACCCCGCCACGCTTAATATACGCCGCCACTGCGCAACGCACCGATGTGGCGCAAGGCCATGCCGCCGGACCTTGGAAATGGTTCTGGGGAGGCGAAATGCCCGAAATCGAACTGGAAGGACCGATGCCTGACCGCTCTGAAGAGGCCGGTTTACCTGTGTTCCCCATGGATCGGGATGGAGCAGTACGCAGCTATGCGCGCAAGGTGCGAGCCGTGTTCACCGAACCGCGACAGAGCCGGGAAATGGACTCTTTGAATGCTGCGCTGGTGAAAGGATATTGCGAGGCGATCAAAGAACGACGGATCAAAGAACCGGATCCGCCGGGTTGCCACGGTTATGAAGCCGGCGCGGAGACGTTTCTGTTTGGCCGGTGGGGCCAGAATCATATTGTTCCTTTGGATGTTTCGGAAGTGCTGCACGATGGCTTCGACAAGGCTTCGGGTTCCTTGCACAACAAGATTATCCTGCTGGGAGGGAAGTTCTCGGCATCGCGCGATTCCTATGCCACTCCCAACGGAACCTATTACGGCGTGGACCTGCTCGCGTTAGCAGTGGATTCGGACCTCCATCGCTACGGCATCTCTGAGGTGGAGCCATGGCTGGCGTTGAGCTTCGATTTCGCGATCGGCATCAGTATCGTGATGCTGTTCGCGTTATTCCGGCCGGTTCCCGCATTCTGGATCAGCTTCGCCGGGACCTTCTTTTTGTCGGTGGGCTTTAGCGCATTCCTATTCCACAAGCGATCCTACGCGCTGAACTTCATGGTGGTCGGAATGGGCATCATCATCCATCAATTGTTTGTGGAATTAGAGAAATTGAAGGAGTTGGATGAGGCAGAAGTGCGCATCGAGGCACTGGAGGCGGATGTGAAGGCACTGCGATCCGGGAGCGCTGAGGGCTAGCGGGGATAAGGATGACCGCGGAGCATGGTCAAGGCACGGTAGATCTGTTCGGCCAGCATCACGCGCGCCAGCTCATGCGGAAAAGTCATGGCGGAGAGTGACAACAACAGATCGGCGCGCGCCGCCCAGCCTTCGGGCAAGCCGTCCGCGCCGCCCACGACAAACACCAAGTCGCGGGCCTCTTCTTCCGCTTGGCCGATTAGCTTTGAAAATTTTAGTGAGTCGTATACTTTCCCCGCTGGATCGAGCAGGACCTTGGCGGCGGTGGGGTGCCTGGTCCACAGCTCATATTTTGTGGGCTGGATTTCGCGCATTTCGCAACGCATGTATCGTTCCGAACGCCGGAGGTATTCTGCCGCCAGCGCGTTGGCATGCGGGTCGCGCGGTTTGCCGATGTACAA
>JBBROT010000392.1:0-3815 GCA_038229155.1 Bryobacterales bacterium
AATGGTGAACTGATCGCGACCGTTGCTGGCGGGTGATCTGGGATTCCGTTTCCACTGTGCTCCTGGCCAGCACTTCTGGCGATCTTCCGAACCATATCCCAAGTTGCTGCGTCTTACTTTCTCTGGGATGCAAATTCCAAAGGCACAATAAAATAGGATGATCGAAAGATGTACGGCATTTCTCTATCGATATTGCTGATGGCGGTGCTGGCCGGCTGCAAACCTGCCGCGGAGGTTCGCGCCGGTGCGCCGCCTCCCACGGCCGTCCGTATCGTGACCGCGCGCACGATGGATGTACCTTTGGAACTCTCCGCTATCGGGACCGTAGAGGCCGAATCGACAGTGGAGGTGAAATCCCGCGTTGCGGGGCAGGTCCGGTCCATCCACTTCCAGGAAGGGCAGGACGTGACACGCGGGCAGTTGCTTTTTTTGATCGATCCCGATCCGCTGAATGCGCAGATTGCCGAGATTGAAGCGAATCTGGCGCGCGATTCCGCGCTGGCGAAACAAGCCCGTGCCACTGTGCTGAAGGATGAGGCGCAACTGAAGACCGCCCGCAGCCAGGCGGGGCGTAGTGCCCAACTCTCGCGGGAAGGCATCATTTCGAAGGAGCAGACCGAAACCGCAAACACCGCCGCCGATACGTCAGCCGGCGTTCTGGCCGCGGACCAGGCGGCGATTGAATCCGCAGACGCCGCCACCAAAGCAGATACCGCCCGCCTGAACGCCACGCGCCTGCAACTCAGCTACACCAGGATCACCGCCCCCATTGCGGGCCGGGCCGGAGCAGTCCTGGTTCGCCCCGGCAATCTGGTCAAAGAGAATGACGTCAGCATGGTGACGCTGCTTCTGGTTTCGCCAGTCTTCGTCACCTTCTCCGTGCCGGAACAGTTCCTGCAGGAAATCCGCCGCAACCAAGCCGGAAGGCCGCTTGCCGTCGACGCGAAATCGCCTGGCGGTGGGCACGCAACAGGCGTTCTACGCTTCCTCGATAGCGCGGTGGACGCGACGACGGGCACCATAAAACTGAAAGCCGAGTTCCCCAATCGTGAGCGCCAGCTTTGGCCTGGCTCATTCGCCAACGTGCGCGCGACGCTCAAGAATGAGACTGACCGTATTGTGGTTCTCTCGAAGGCGGTGCAAACCGGACCCTCCGGCAAATACGTTTGGGTTCTGGATGCGAAGGAAGCCGCCGCGATGCGCCCGATCACTGTCGACCGCGGCTACATAGCTCCCGACGGCCTGGAGTATTCGGTGATCGCCAAAGGCCTCGCAGCATCTGAACGCGTGGTTTCGGATGGGCAGATGCGTCTGATGCCCGGCGCAACGGTCAGGATTTTAGGCGAGCCGAGGCGTGGCAGCTAAGCCGTGACCACCTTTTTCATTCGCCGCGCCGTCACCACCACGCTGCTCTCCGCGGCGATCCTGGTTTTCGGCTTGATCAGTTTTTTCACGCTGCCGGTGAGCGACCTGCCCAGCGTGGAATACCCCACCCTGCAGGTCTCGGCCTCGCTTCCCGGTGCTAATCCGGACACGATGGCGTCCAGCGTCGCGACGCCGCTGGAACGCGAATTTTCCACCGTTGCCGGAATTCAGAGCATGTCTTCTTCAAGCTCGCTCGGCTCCACGGGAATCACGCTCCAGTTCGATCTTTCGCGCAGTATCGATGCCGCCGCGCAGGATGTTCAGGCGGCCATCTCGCGCGCCTCCGGCAGTCTGCCCACCAACATGCCCGCTCCGCCTTCTTATTCCAAGATCAATCCGGCGGAACAACCCATCATGTATATGGGCATCAACAGCGCCACCATGCCGCTGGCGCAGTTGGACGAGTACGCGGAAACGCTGATCGCGCGGCGCATTTCCATGGTCTCCGGCGTGGCGCGCGTGCAGGTCTTCGGCTCTAAAAAGTACGCGGTGCGCGTTCAGGCCGACACCGAAAAATTGGCCGCGCGCCAAGTGGGCCTGGAAGAAGTTCGCGACGCGCTGGCGAAGGGCAATTTGAACCTTCCCGCGGGTTCGCTCTACGGCATCAACAAAGCTTTCACCGTTCAATCGAACAGCCAGCTCAACTCCGCGGCACAGTTCGGACCGCTGATTGTGACTTACCGCAACGGCAACCCTGTCCGCCTGCAGGATGTTGCGAACGTGCTCGATTCCGTGACGCAGGACAAGGCCATGTTCTGGTTTAAAGACACGCCATCCATGGTGCTGGCCGTGAATAAACAGCCGGGTTCGAACACCGTCGCCGTCGTGGATGCCGTGAAAGAGCTGCTGCCCGGGCTGAAGCAAGGCATCCCCGCGGGCATCAATCTGAACCTGGATTTCGACGCCTCCCGCAACATTCGCGATTCGATCAGCGACGTAAAGACAACGCTACTCATCACGATCGGGCTGGTTGTGCTGGTGATCTTCTGCTTTCTCCGCAACCTGTCAGCTACGCTCATCCCGTCGCTGGCCGTGCCTCTGTCATTACTCGGCACGTTCTCCGCGATGAAGCTCTTCGGCTTTACCATCGACACACTCTCCATGATGGCGATGACGCTTTCCGTGGGCTTCGTGGTGGACGATGCCATCGTGATGCTGGAGAACATCGTGCGGCATATGGAGATGGGCAAGCCGCGAATGCAAGCCGCTCTCGATGGCGCGCGCGAGGTGGGCTTCACCATCGTTTCCATGACGGTTTCGCTGGTGGCGGTTTTCATCCCCGTTTTGTTTCTCGAAGGCATCATCGGGCGGCTGCTGCGTGAGTTCTCCATCACCATCGCGGTGGCCGTGCTGGTTAGCGGATTGATCTCGCTCACGCTCACGCCGATGTTGTGCAGCCGCTTCCTTTCGGACCCGGGCCACGGCGGGCATGGTTTTCTCTATCGCGTTTCTGAACGTTTCTTCGAGGGGCTAACCGGTCTTTATCGCCGCACGCTGGACCAGGCACTTCGCTTCCGCGCCGTGGTGCTGTTGGGCAGCATATTGCTCACCGGCGTCTCTGTCTGGCTCTTCATCATCATGCCGAAAGGCTTCCTCCCCACGGTGGATGTCGGGTTCGTCTTCGGAGGCACCGAAGCCGCGGAAGATACCAGTTACGAAACCATGGTGAAACTGCAGCGTCAGGCCGGCGACGTGATTGGCCGCAATAAATGGGTGAATTTCTATGTCACGGGTACGGGCGGCTTCGGCGGTCAGAACCAGGGCTTCATGTTTCTCGATCTGAAGAAAGACCCCAAGCGCCCTCACGCCGAGCAGGTGATTGCGGAAATGCAGAAGGGGTTTGCCGCGATCCCCGGCCTGAGTGTTTTTCTGCGTGTTCCGCCGCTGATCACACTGGGCCAGGGCGAAGGGCGCAGCCAGTATTCCGTGGCCTTGCAAGATGCCGAAACGGCCACGCTCTATGAGTGGGCCCCCAAGCTGGAAGCGACGCTGCGCTCCCTGCCGCAGCTTACCGACGTGTTCAGCGATCTGCGCCTGGCCAGCCCGCGCTTGAATGTGGATATCGACCGCGACCGCGCGATCGCGCTCGGCATCACGCCTGAGGCTGTGGCCAACACGCTTTACTCCGCCTACGGCAGCCGCCGCGTTTCCACCATTCAATCCTCGTCGAACGAGTACGACGTCATCCTTGAGGTGCTGCCCGAACAACAGCGCAATCCCGACGCGCTCAGCAGGCTATACCTGCGTTCCACCACAGGCAAACTGATCCCGCTCTCTGTGATCACGCGCGTTTCACAAGGGGTTGCGCCTCTGAGCGTGAACCACATCGGCCAGCTTCCCGCGGTCAACTTTCAATTCAATCTGAAGCCCGGCGTCCCCATCAACGAAGC
>JBBROT010000393.1:0-3758 GCA_038229155.1 Bryobacterales bacterium
AGATGAGAATCGCAATCATCCGAAGCTTACGGAAGGGAACTCTCGCGATTAGCAGCATCGCGGCACTCGCCACTTCTTCGCCTGCTAGCGCTGTGCGAATCGAACCCAGATTTTCAGCGAATGTTCGTTTGGGGTGGTATGCGATCCAGCGCGCGCCCTCAACCGGAAACTCCGAAACAGCCACGATGGGCAACCCGGGATGCTTCGCCGCAAGCTTGGCCAACAGGCCCCGATTCAACTCCTCCGTTCCGGTCAGCCAAGCGACTTGAACAGGGCGGGACACTACACCAATCCGGCAACGGAGGGCAGTGGCGAACCGGCTTGGCGCATGTGCCAGAGGTGCAGAGCCTGAACCGCAAAACTGGTGGACACGGGGTTCACGTATGGCAACATCTCCGTGCCTTTCCTGCCGAAGCAGAAGCCGCCATCGATGCGCGCGTCGGCGCTGGTGAGTTGAAACGCGGCCAACTGTTCGGCTTCCAAAGCGGCTGTATGCGCATCGAGCGGCAGAGCGCCAGTTCCATCGGCATAGAGCCGTATACGGAGCAGTTGCGCATACACATCGGAACGCACAAACACGGGAGCAATCTTATGCAGCAGGTATGCGACTCGCTGCGTTCCCACCGCGATGGCGCGAGAGCATTCCGGCCGCCGCGGCGTGGCCAGCAGGGCCTCCAAAAAATAGCAATAAGCATGAAGCCGATCCATCACGCGTTCCTCGTCGGTGTGTCCGGGCAGGAACTCATCGTGCCCGTCGATGGCCTGGCCGCGCAAACGGTCCCACGCAGCGTGCAACTCTTTGTGCTCAGCGGCGTGCGCAATTTCATGCCAGCCCACCGCGGCTTTCAATTGGTAACAACCCGAAGAACGCGACCATCGGGGATCGCGCAGTTCGGCCACCTTCGAAGGCAGCGACAAGATGGGATGAAAATCGAAGCCAGCGTCGAAATCGAGCACCATTCGTTCCGCGCACGTCTGAGCCACTTCCCAATACCGTGGAGTGCGCGTGATGCGCCACACCGCCAGCAAGCCGCGCACGATGATTCCGTTGTCGAAGAAATATGTGGGCGAGGGATGTGGATATTCGAAAGGGAAAACGCGCAGGGTGCGGTCCCAGGCTTGGTCCACCAAAAAGTCGGCCGTGTCGATCGCGCGGCGCAGCGCTTCTTCATTGCCTGTTGCGGTGTGCAGCCAAGCGAGCGTGCCCGCATGATAGCCCGTGATCTCAGTCGAAACAGGATTATTTATGTGTTGATCGGAGCGGTAAAAGCGGGCCACTCCGCCGTGGGCGGATTGAATTCCGGAGTGAAGAAGCCAGTGGAGAGCGCGCTGGATCTGCTGTTCGTGTACGGACAATTCTCAGGTTAGCATCCGCCCTGATGGCGTGATTTGCTAAACTCAACTTCTCAATCGTGTTGTTTCACGCTTCATTCCGCGTTGTGCGTCAGCTTGCTTCGCTTGCGCTGATGCTATGGTTCCTGGCGGCACCTGCTTCCTTCGTGTTGCGGGCCACGCCGGGCGGCTCCTGCGAAATGAAGTGCTGTCGCGCCAAGGGAGCTTCCTGCCATCACGATCGCGCGGGCGGCGAACGCAAATGGCTCTCGAACGCAAGCTGCGAATCTTCGTGCGGGTACCCGGCAAGTTCCACTGAAACCGCTTTTCTCTTCACCGCGCAGCCCGGCACTGAAGTTGCCCACGCACGCACGCTGGTTATCCGGCGTTTGCGCGATCAGCGCGTTCCCCAACGTCTTGAAGCAAGAACGCTCTTCGGCCGGCCGCCTCCCGCAACTCTTCCGCTCTGACATTCAGACCTGAAGTGCGAGGAGACTTTTGTGTTCAAACGAATTTTTCTGTACGTGTGTCTTGCCGCCGGCGGTGTGCCGGCACAGCAGTCGGTATCCGGGGTTGTAACGGATCCGGCGGGAGGGGTGGTGCGATCCGTTTCTATCGCGCTGACCCACCTCGATCGAAATCAGACATCTGCATCCGAATCCGATGCGCGGGGGCGGTTCCGCTTCCCTTCGCTTCCTGTCGGCGAGTACGAATTGGCGGTACAGGGCGCGGGGTTTCGAGCAGCTATTGAGCGGTTTTCGTTAACCGTGGGCGCGGTGCTAGAAGTTCCGGTGAAGCTGGAAATTCAAACGGTGGACACGCGGTTTGTGGTCAGGGAAAGCACGCCGGTGGTGGAGACGGCGCGCACGGAATCCGCGCAGACCGTGCTCCCGCGCGAAGTGGATTCGCTTCCGCTGAACGGGCGCAATTATCTGGATCTGGCATTGCTGGTGCCGGGAGTTTCGCGCACGAACACGGGCGCGGCGCAGCGTTTCGCGGAAACATCGGCCGTACCTGGAACCGGAATCTCCGTCGCGGGCCAGCGCAACCTGAATAACAATTTCGTGGTGGACGGCCTTTCATCGAATGACGATGCCGCGGAACTGGCGGGTACGTTCTTCAGCCAGGAAGTGGTCCGCGAATTTCAGGTGGTAACTTCCGGCGGCTTGGCACAGTTCGGGCGAGCGTCAAGCGGCATTTTGAACATCACCACCAAGAGCGGAACGAACGAACTGCATGGCCGCGCCTACGGTTTCGTTCGCAACCAACGCTTCGATGCGCGCAATCCGCTGGCGGTAACGAAAGACCCGCTGACGCAAACACAGGAAGGTCTTTCGCTCGGAGGACCCTTGCGCCGGGACCGCACGTTTCTGTTCACGAACTTCGAGCAGACGAATCAGAACCGCGTCGGCATTCTTACCATCGCGCCGGCGAACGTGCTCGCGATCAATCAGGTGCTGCGCGACATCGGCTACCGCGGCCCCATCACTACGACGGGTGAGTTTCCCACCGGGTACACCACCTCGAACTTCTTCGCGCGAGCCGATCATCGCTGGAACGACACGAACCAGATCGCGTTGCGCTATAGCCTGTACAAGATCAGCAGCACTAACGCTCGCGGTGTAGGTGGTTTGAATGCGATCAGCCGGGGCAGTGCTCTGGACAATCTGGATCAGACGATTGCGGTGCAAGATGAGATCGTTATCTCGCCGCGATTGTTGAACGCAGTCCACGCGGCATTCACGCGAAGCCGTCTGGGCGCGCCGGTGAACGATCTTACCGGGCCAGCCATCAACATCTCCGGCATCGCCAGTCTGGGCACTGCTACGGGTTCGCCGCTACGACGCGATACGGATCTCTACGAACTGGCCGACAGCGTCACCTGGGAAGCGGGTTCGCATTCCTTTAAAGCCGGCGTGGATTTTCTGGAGAACCGCGTGAACATTGTGTTCCCCGGTGCCGCTCAGGGCGTCTACACGTTTTCCAACCTGGCCGGTCTGCAGAGCGGTCGGTACACCACGTTTCAGCAGGCCTTCGGCGCGCCCACCCAGTTTCAGGCGAACCCGAATGTGGGTTTGTTCGTGCAGGATGAGTGGCGCGTGAAGCCTGGGCTCACCATCAATGCCGGCCTTCGCTACGACCTTCAGTTTCTGCCGGAGCCCATCGCGACGGACACCACGAATATTGCTCCGCGCGTGGGAATCGCGTGGGCTCTGGGGAATCGCAAGATGGTTGTGCGCGCCAGCTTCGGGCTCTTCTATGACCGCACGCCTTTGCGCGCCACGTCGAATGCATTACAACGCGATGGGTCGAAATATCAAGTGGCTTTGCTTGCCTTCGGGCAAGCGGGCGCGCCCGTGTTCCCGGCGGTCACGCAAACATTTCCGGCAGGCCAGTATATCGGCATCACCACCATCGATCATCAT
>JBBROT010000394.1:0-3757 GCA_038229155.1 Bryobacterales bacterium
GCCGACGCTTCATTCAAGATAACGGCGCCGATGACCGGGAGTGGTTGGGTGGCCCTGCGAGCAGTGGGTGCAAGCGACGCCGAGCAGTTGGGGGCCGCCGCACAGGCGCATACGGGTGCGGTGTACGTCGAGGTAGGAGGACTTCCCATGAAACCGGTGGCGGAATCGGCTGCCAGGTTTGTAGTGTGGATCGACAGATTGATGCAACTGGTCGAAATGCGGAATAACTTCGAGCACCCGGCGCAGAAGACTCAAACGATGCAGTTACTGCGGCGCGGAAGAGCGTTTTATGCGCAGAGGGCCGCAGAAGTTATGCCGGAATCCGGCGGGTCACGCTGAAGCGGCTGTCGACATCGGACATTTTCGGCATCGGCATCAGAAATAGAAGCCGTAGTTGCTGGCCCTCATCGTGTAATCCGCCTCCAGGGGGCAGGTCACGCAGATGCCGCGATTGAAGACGTTGGAAGAGTTCGACTCGCGCAGGTGCCGCAGATCCCGGCGGCCAAGATCCGGGAGTTGGCGGAAGGCTGATCGGGGAATCTGGAACGGGCAAAAGTCATCTACCAGCGGTCTCTATCTGGCCGGCTGCCCGGCAGAAAAGGCGCGTCCGCTTCATCCAGGTGGGCCAGTTGTAACGATCGAAGTGGGCCAAGCCAGAGTAGCCAACTCATCTGGCTTGGTCGGCCCGCTCCACCATCGGCGGCTTGCTACGCCGCGAAGGACTGGCGCATCCCCGGCCGCCCCGCCGCCGCACCTTGCCGCATTCAGCGCCCATGGCGCATGCCCTGGAACCGAACGATGTGTGGTGTGCCGACTTCAAAGGCTGGTTCCTCTGCGCCCCCGGGATTTATCGCTTGCGGCCAAAGTTATCTTCACTTACTGTGGACTTACTGACCGGAGGAAGGCTCCGCATGGATGCGACCTGAGCGCCGGTTCAGCGCCGAAGTTAAACGGGGTACAGCGCGACCGTGCCCCTCGTTTTCATCACTCCGCCCAGCCTGACCGCCTCCAAAAGTGTAAAAGATGTGTCCGGTCTGAACTGTAAAGGATGTCTCCGTTCGGACACTATTTCCTGTCGCCGGCGACGCCGTCCCACCCGAGGAAGTCTGCGTTTGCGTGAAGATCGTCCATTTGAGCGAGACCTGCCCTGCGCCGGTATATCCATATCTGGCAAGAAGTCCGGTTGATGCGCGACCCGTCAAACTGTACCACCGGCACGGCACATGCCGCTGTCGTGTTACCTGGTCCCACCCGGCTGGCCGTCAGGCGTCCCCAACCGCCCGCCAGACCCGCCACCCATCCTCACTCAACTGAGCCTCCCCAACAAACCCGCCAAGAGCGCAATCCGCCCCGGAACCAGATCCAGCAAAATACTCTCGTTCAGCGCGTGCGCCCCCTCCCCCGCGCAGCCCAGGCCGTCCAGCGTCGGCACCCCCAACGCCGCCGTAAAGTTCCCGTCGGAGCCCCCTCCCGTCGCGCTCTCCTCCACCGCCAGCCCCACTTCCTGCCCCGCCGCCACAGCCATTCCAAACAACCTGCGTCCCCCCGCACTCCGCTCCATCGGCGGCCGGTTCAAGCCGCCACTCACGGCAACAGAGCACCTCCTATCCACCGCCCGCAAAGCGCCGAACTTCCTCTCTAGCCGCACAGCGTCCGCCAGCTTCCGCACCCGGAAATCCACCTCCGCCCAAGCCTCCGCAGCCACCACATTGCTCTTCGTCCCACCGCCGATCACACCGGCATTCACCGTCACGCCGCGCGCCATGTCCGTCCACCCCGATATTCGCTCAATCTGCCGCGCCAACTCCACCACCGCGCTCGCCCCTCGCTCGAAATCCACGCCCGCATGGCTCGCCCGTCCCTTCACCGTCACCAGAAAGTTGCCCACCCCTTTGCGCTCCGTTTTCAGCTTCCCCTCAAGCCCTGTCCCCGGCTCGACCACCAACACCGCCTCGCTCTTCCTCGCGTTCTCTTCCGTCAGCTGCCGCGAACTCGGGCTCCCCACTTCTTCATCGGAATTCACCTGCAGCAGCACCGAATCGGGCAGCGGCAGCCCCAGCTCCCGCGCGGCTCGCACCGCGAACAGGAACACGCAAATCCCCCCTTTCATATCCAGCACGCCGGGGCCCCACAAGCGTCCCTCCACCTCGCGAAACGGCATCCCGAGCAGCGTCCCCATCGGCCAAACTGTGTCCCCATGCGCCAGCACCAGCACCTGCCTGCCGTTGCGCCTCTTCTTTCCGAACCGGCACAGCACATGCCTCCCCCACGCGCTCCCGCCACTGACCAGTTTCACTTCCGCTTCGCCTGAAACCGTGTCCGCCAGCAGGCTCCCGAAGCGGTCCACAGCCGCCTTATCGTCGCTCGGGCTCTCCACTTCCACCATCGCCTTAAGCTGCCGTTTGAACCGCGGCATCGCCTGCTCTGCCCAACTCAATGTCTGGTGCACGGTTGTTATAATACCGGGTGCTCCATGCCAAATTTGGATATTGATGAGATACGGCGCATCCTGCCGCATCGTTACCCCATGCTGCTTGTCGATCGAATCCTCGAAATGGATTCCGAACGTATCCTGGGCATCAAAAACGTCACCGCCAACGAACCTTTCTTCGCCGGACACTTCCCTGATTTTCCCGTCATGCCCGGCGTCCTCATCGTTGAAGCCATGGCGCAAACCGCGGGCGTTCTCGTCCTCGGCAATATCCCCGATCGCGACAATTACCTCGTCTTTCTCGTCTCCGTGGACCACGCCCGCTTCCGCAAACCCGTCCGCCCCGGGGATCAGCTCCTCATGGAACTCAAGGTCCTCAAGAAGAAAGGCACCGTCGCGAAAATGTCGGGCCGCGCAACCGTCAACGGCGTCCTTGTCGCCGAAGCTGAGGTCATGTGCAAGCTAGAGCGCAAGGACCAGCAACTCTGATCAGTCCTTCGGCCCGCATCCATCCCACGGCTGAGATCGGGCCCTTTTGTGTCATTGGCCCCGAAGTCGAAATCGGCCCGCGCACCCGCCTCATGGCGAACAATTATGTCGATGGCCGCACCGTGATCGGCGCGGACAATCTCTTCTATCCCTTCTCCACCGTCGGCGTTGCATCGCAGGATAAGAAGTACCGGGGCGAGCCAGCCGAAACGCGCATTGGCGATGGCAACACCGTGCGCGAATTCGTCACCATCCATCGCGGCACCGAAGGCGGCGGAGCACTCACCCGCATCGGAGACCGCAACTGGCTCATGGCCTACGTGCATATCGCGCACGATTGCCTGGTGGGCAGCGACACTATCCTCGCCAACGCCGTCACGCTCGCCGGTCACGTCGAAATTCACGATTGGGCATCCATTGGAGCCTTCAGCGGCGTTCACCAGTTTTGCCGCGTCGGTCGCCACGCCTTCATCGGCGGCTATAGCGTAGTCACGCAGGACGTGATGCCGTTTTCCACTACAGTTGCCGAGCGCGAAATCGGCGTCTTCGGCGCGAACCGCGTCGGCCTCGAACGGCGCGACATTTCAAACGAAACCATCGAAGGCCTGCAAACCGCTTTCCGCCTACTGACCCGCGCGGGCCTCAACACCTCTCAGGCGGTCGCCAAAATTCAGGCCGAAGTGCCGCAGACGCCCGAGATCGCCGAACTGCTCGAATTTATCGCAACTTCGAAGCGCGCCGTCATCAAAGGGAAAGCGTGAAGTACGGCATCATCGCCGGTAACGGGCGCTTCCCCATCCTCGCTCTCGAAACCGCGCGCCAGATGGGAGATGAGGC
>JBBROT010000395.1:0-3747 GCA_038229155.1 Bryobacterales bacterium
ACGTTCCGCAACGCCGCGAGCCTGGAAGTATTCGCCATCGGGACCGTTACACTCGGCGGGACCATTAAAGAGAACGATACGGTGACCATCACCATCACCACCGCGGACAGCAACGGAACCGCTGTCAATACCGCTTACAAATACACCATTCTGAAGACCGATACGCTCGACACCGTGGTGGCCGCTTTGGTGAAGATGATCAATGTCCCGGGCGATGCGAATGTCACTGCGCGGCCGAATTTGAGTACCGAAGGTATTGTGCTGACTGCCAAGAAGGGCGGCTCGCCGGGTGCGTCGGTGGCCTATTCCACAGCGGTCTCAACCAGTGCCCAAATTACTTCCACCGCCGGAGGAACCAGCCTTACCTTAAATCTGCAAGACGCGGCCCGCGTGGCTCCCGGCTCGCTGATCACCCTGTTCGGCACCAACTTGAGCGAAGGCACTGAAGCTACCTCTTTCGACCGCCCATCGCTGCCCTTCACCCTGGCCAACACGCAGTTATTCATTGACGGCCTGCCCGCGCCGCTCACCTTCGTTTCGCCCACACAGATCAGCGCGCAGCTTGGGTATGAGGTGGACGGCAGAAACAGCGTGAGTGCGTATCTGCGTACGGTTCGTTCCGATGGCAGGGTGCTGGTTTCGAATCCGCAAGCCGTTTCCGTCGTGAGCGCCAACCCCGGCATTTTCGCGCTCGACGGTACCGACCCACGGCCTGGCCGCGTGTATCACGCCTTCGCGAACGCCACCGGAATCGTCTCGGTGGACGGCACGATTACCGCTGGCGATACGGGCGTCCTCACCATTCAGGGCGCGGCAAATCCTTACACCTATGTAGTGGTAGCCACCGACACGCTGGCCAGCGTCCGCGACCGGTTCATCGCTATGATCAATGCCGACGATAGCTCTCCGGTCACGGCAACCGCGGGCAATGTGTTCACACGCATCCTGCTGCAGGCCAAAATTGCGGGGCCCGATTCGAACGGAATTACATACTCCACCAGCGTCACCAAGGGCACCGGCCTGATTTTCAGCGCCTTCAGCCCCAAATTGTGTTGCGCCAATAGCGGAGGAGGCGAAGTCACCGACGCCAATCCCGCGGTACCCGGAGAGATCCTGTATGTCCTGACCACGGGCTTGGGACAGACGGTACTTGGTATCGATACCGGTAAGATCGCCAGCACCACCAGCGGCGGCCGCGATGGCGGGCAGGACAGTACGACCGACGCGCCGCTCACCCCTGTCGATTCCATCCTTGCCGGCGGCCAGACAGGCAATATTCTGTTCACCGGTTACGAGCCAGGTTTAGTTGGCGTGTATCGAGTCACCTTCCAACTGTCCACCGCCGTTACGCCGAACGCGCAGACGCAACTCACCATCGCGCAGCAGTTCTTCGTCAGCAACGTAGTCACGTTCCCGGTTCAGAACCCCTAAGTTTTTCTCACCCGCGTGATGAAGCAAACTTCATATGGCGTGTGATTTGCTACATTTGTAGGAGTTCGAAAACAATGAAACTAACCATCGCAGCAATTCTCGCCCTCGGCCTGACCGCATTCGCTCAGGAAGGTGCCAAGCAGGATATGAAGAACGCCGGTCACGAGACCAAAGAAGCCGCCAAAGACGTCGGCAAGGGTACCGTGAAGGCCACCAAGAAAACGGGCCGCGCCATTAAGCACGGAACCAAGAGAGCCGTTCACGCCACCGCCTCCGGCACGGAGAAGGGCGCGAACAAGATCAAAGAAAAAACCCAATAGTTCGTTTTACGGATTTAACGAGTTCGGTCACGGCTGCCGGTTCACCCCGGCAGCTTTTTTTTTATGTCTCTCCTTATTAACCTTCAAGAAATCTCAAAAGCTTTCGGCGCGGCCCCACTCTTTCAGGGCGTCTCCCTCACAATTGGCGATGAAGACCGCCTGGGGCTGATCGGTCCCAACGGCGCGGGAAAATCCACGCTGCTACAGATCCTGGCGGGCATTCAGGACCCCGATTCAGGCGAGCGTTCGTTTCGTAAATTACTTCGCTTGGGCTACGTGGCACAGGAATCGAACTTTGAAGCTGGGTCGACGGTTGGCGATCTGCTCACGCCAGAAGTGCTGGGCCGCGCCGGCTTTGTTGACGGCTCCGCCGATGTCGCCTCTCTCTCGGGCGGTTGGAAGAAGCGCCTCGCCATCGCCATGGAACTCGCGAAAGAGCCGGACGTGCTGATGTTGGACGAGCCCACGAATCACCTGGATCTGGAAGGCATCCTGTGGCTGGAAAAGCTTCTGAAGAGCGCGCCTTTTGCCAGCGTCACCGTCAGCCATGACCGTTACTTCCTTGAGAACATAGCCACCGAAATGGCTGAATTGAGCCGCCAGTATGTGGGCGGCCTGTTGCGCGTGAAAGGGAATTACAGCGAGTTTCTGATTCGCCGCGATGAACTGCTGAGTGTGCAGGCGCGGCAGCAGGACGCGTTGCAAAATAAGGTCAAGGGCGAAATCGAGTGGCTCCGGCGCGGCGCAAAGGCACGCACGTCAAAATCGAAAGCGCGTATCGATGACGCCGGCCGCCTGATGGCGGAACTGGCCGATGTGAGCGAACGCAACCGCACCGGTACCGCCCGGATCGATTTTCAAGCATCCGAACGCAAGACGAAGAAGCTGATTGAGCTTCGCGGGCTTGAAAAATCACTTGGCGGAAAGCCGTTGTTTCGCAATTTAGATCTTCGGCTCTCGCCCGGACGCCGCATCGGGCTGGTGGGCGCGAACGGTACCGGCAAGAGCACGCTGCTCAAAATTCTGAAGGGCGATATCGAGCCCGATGCTGGCATGGTGGAACGCGCTGACGGCGTCCGCGTCGTTTATTTCGATCAGAACCGCGTCCAGGTGGACCCCACCGTGACGCTCAAGCGCGCGCTGGTGTCGCATGGCGATTCCGTCATGTATCAGGACAAGCCTGTGCACGTGATTAGTTGGGCCAAGCGGTTTCTGTTCCGCCCGGAGCAGCTTGAGATGCCTATCAACCGGCTCTCCGGCGGCGAGAAGGCGCGGGTGCTGATCGCGCGCCTGATGCTGGAACCGGCGGATGTTCTGCTCCTGGACGAACCGACGAACGATCTCGATATCCCCACGCTCGAAGTGCTGGAAGAGAACCTGGCCGATTTTCCAGGTGCGCTGGTTCTAGTTACCCATGACCGCTTTATGCTCGACAACGTTTCGAATATCGTCGTGGGGCTCGATGGCGAAGGTGGCGCGGGAGTGTTCGCCGATTACAGCCAGTGGGAAGAAGCTCAGGCTGCTGCCCGCAAGCCGGTTCGCGCGGAAAAATCTGGCGATCGGCAGAAGGCGGATACGGGCAAGAAGCGTCTTTCGTACCTGGAAGCGCGCGAGTGGGAGACTATTGAAAAGCGCATTGAAGAAGCGGAAGCGGTAGTTAGCGCGAAGCACGACGCGCTCGAAGACCCTGCTGTGAACACCAATCCCGCATTGCTGCAGAAGACGGTTGAGGAATTGGGCACGGCGCAGGAAGCGGTGGATGAACTCTATGCGCGCTGGGGCGAACTGGGTGCCAAAGTAACTTAAATTGGTCGCTATGGCTTCGTTCGCGCCCTGGTTGTTGCTCTTGGCCGCGCCCCCAAGTGCTTTTGCGCCTCTGACGGTGTTTGACGGCAACTGGCTTTTGAAACCGGGTACAGACCGGTTGACCAACCACTGCCGGATGACCGATGTCTTCTACACTTGCGAACAGGTCTTGAATGGCAAGGCGGTGGCG
>JBBROT010000396.1:0-3728 GCA_038229155.1 Bryobacterales bacterium
AGCCATGCTTCTGAATAGCGAACGGTCAGCGGGTCTTCGATCCACATGGGCTCGATCGGCTCGATGGCCTTGCACAACCCGATCGCGCTGCGCGTATCAAACTGACCGGTGCAATGCATGGCAATGTCGATCTCGTCTCCCAGGGCTTCGCGCAAATTCGCATAGCTCTTGGCCGCCTTGCGGAATTCCGCGCCGTCCAAGGTCGGGGTGAACGGACCGGTAGCGCGTCCACCCCCGCCGCCCCGGCCGCCTGGTCCGCCACCCCCGGGCGCGCCGAATCCGAACTTGAAGGCGGTGAATCCTTCCGGCGCTGATTTCGCCTGATCCGCCCAAGCCTTGCACTGCGCTTTGTCAAGCATGTCAGCCGGGCCTCCATGCGAGTAAACCGGAATGTCCTTTCGGATCGGCCCGCCGAGCAGCCGGTAGATGGGATAACCGGTAATCTTGCCGGCGAGGTCCCAAAGTGCGATGTCGATGCCACTGACAGTGGGAATGTTTGCCATGAACGAATATTGCGTGCTCGCCATCATGTAAAAGTGCCGTTCGATGGCGAGTGGATCCTGACCGATTAACTGGGGCGCCAGCATTTCGATGCGCGTCCGGGCGGCAGCCGAAGGCAGACCGGCTTCGCCATAACCGACGAAACCGGCATCCGTCTCCACCCGAATCAGGCAGCCGTCGCCCAGGTTGTTCAGGCCCATGGTCTTTATCTTTGTGATCTTCACCTGCCCCGTGTGTACGTCCGCGGCGGCACGGTAGTTCAGCATCCACGCAGCGGCCGGCATTCCCAGGCCGGCTTTGAGCAGGCTTCTGCGGCTTAAGTTCATGTCACTCCATTCTACTCGGCCGTCATGTGAATTTACCCTTTGGCTCCGGTGACAGGCAGGTATGTCACACCGTCATCCGAAAATTTGATGGACCAGCGCCGCGGAGTAATGGAAAATAGGTTCCATGCTCAGTTTCAGGCCGGGTTTCAGGCATGTCGCGTTCTGGGTCGCCCTTCTCGGGTACGCATCCGCCCAGACCGCCGTTTTCGAAGGCCAGTCTGCCATCGTGCTTTCGAATGGCCGCCTCACTCTCACGGTGCTCGAGCAGGGCGCCACCCTTGCCAGCGTGGTGCTTGCATCGGACCCCGGCGCACCGGACCCGCTTTGGAATCCGATCCGGTTAGCGCGCGAAAACGGTCGGCCGGTCAATTTCAATGGCGCTTTTGGTCACTTCGTGTGTGTCGACGGCTTCGGACCGCCATCGGCATCGGAACAGGCGTCCGGCATGCCTGGGCATGGTGAAGCGCATCTGTTGCATTTCAGCGTAAATCGTAACGATGCAGCCGGTTCACTTGAAATGAAGGCTACTCTGCCCATCGTGCAGGAACGCCTTACCCGAACCCTTCATGTGGTTCCCGGCGAAAACGTGGTTTACGTGGACAGCAAGCTGGAAAACCTGCTCGGTTTCGATCGGCCGGTCAACTGGGCGGAGCACGCCACCGTTTCGGCCCCATTCGTCGAGCCTGGAAAAACATTCATTGAGATATCGGGGTCCCGGTCGCAGACTCGCCCCTACAGCCCTGCTCAGCCGGGGCGGGGAAATGGTCCACCACGGACTCAGCGCCGGCTGGTTTCGGGCGCTGATTTTACATGGCCGCTGGCTCCCACGCTCGATGGCAGCACAGTCGACATGCGGACGTTTCCAGGCGGCGAGCCGCATTTTCTGGATCATGCTGCAACGCTGATGGATCCGTCTCGCGACACCGAATTCGCGGTGGCGTTCAATAGCGCGCGCCATCTTGTATATGGATACTTGTTTCGCGCGGCGGATTATCCTTGGGTTCAGCACTGGGGCAATTACCCATCGGTGGCGGAACTGGTTCGTGGGATGGAATTTGGCACTCAGCCGTACGATGTGCCCCGTCATGACGCGATCGGGATGGGAACGATGTTCGGTGCCCCCACGTTCAGATGGCTCCCCGCTAAAGCTGCGATTGAATCGCATTTCCTCCTGTTCTACTCCCAAACGCCGGAACAGATGCAGAAAATAGATGACGTGCGCCTCGAACACGGGAATATCGTGATCGAAGACCGGGCGAATCATCAGCGCCTCGCGCTGGCCGCATCACGGGGACTGGACGGCAAACCGTGATTTCTACTGCTCCAGGGTGAGGAACAATCGGCAGCGCGACGGGTTTTATAGCATCGACCCAGACTCGCGAGCGCAGCCTCGGCTGCGTAAGCTATGCTCGGGTTGGGACTGACAATGAAATACCTTTTCTTACTCGCGGTATTATGTAATCTTTTGCTTCCCGTCCTGGGTCAAGCCCCGACCGGCGATATCGCGGGCTCGGTTTTTGATGAGTCCGGCGCCGTCATTCCCGGCGCGCATGTCTCGATCGTCAATCAAAGCACCGGGTTCAACCGGACCTTCACTACCGCAGCCGAAGGAACGTTCAGCGCCACTTCACTGGCTTCCGGCGTTTATGAGGTAAAGGTGGATATCCCGGGGTTTCGAACGCTCGTTCGGCAGGCCACTGTGGAAACCGGTTCTGTGACCACGGTGGACATGCATATGCAGATTGGCGCGGCGAAAGATATCGTCACCGTTGAAGGCGTTGCGCCGCTCGTTGAATATGAGCGTCATACGGTGGACGGCGTAGTCACTCGCCAGCAAATCCAGAGTCTGCCTCTCAATGGCCGCAGTTTTCTGCAACTCGCGTTCCTGGAGCCGGGTGTCACCGTTTCGGCCGGCGCCCAAGGGCAATACAATCGCGCCTTCGATGTTTCCATCCTGGGAGGCGATTCCAATCTCACCCGCATCACCGTGGACGGCGCGAGCATCCGCGACTCCGTGACTGGCGGAACTCAACAGAATTTCTCGCAGGAAGTTGTGCAGGAATTCCAGGTTTCTGAAGTAAATTTCGATCTTTCTACCAGCCTCACCGCCGGCGGCTCCGTCAACGTAGTCACCCGTACCGGCACCAATCAATTTCATGGCAGTGGATTTTTCTTTTTTCGCGACCACAATCTTTCTGCCTACCCCGCTCTGCAACGCGACCCCACCGCGCCCGATCCGTTCTTCGCTCGCCGGCAGACCGGCTTCTGGGTGGGTGGGCCGGTAAAAAAAGAGAAGTTGTTCTTCTTCGGCAATTACGAGCACAATAATCAGCGAGGCGTGTTCAGTAGTCTTCCGAGCGACCCTTCCCTGCGCAATTTCGCGACTCTTACCAAGAGTCCGTTCAATGGCAACCTGGTGGGCGGGCGCCTGGATTGGCGTGTCAGTCAGAAACACACCGCGTTTGTCCGTTACTCACACGATGGCAACGATGCGTTTGCGCCGCGCGAGCTGGGTGCACTTCCTTCCGCGTGGGTGAGCAATACCAATTGGGCCGATTCGGGCGTGGCCTCCATCATCAGCAGCTTTACTCCAGCCGTCGTCAATGAGTTCCGCTATTCCATGACTTACTGGTTCAATAACAATACCCTCCCGACCCCGGACCAGTGCCCGAACTGTCTCGGCCTCGGTGGGCCGCATGTCACTATCGATGGCACCGGGTTCAGTTTTGGCAACCAGACCAACACGCCCCAGAGCCGGCATCTACGTCGTTATATTTTCGCGGATAACCTGACCTGGCAAAGAGGCACCCATCGTTTAAAGCTCGGCGGCGAGTGGGAGTATCAAAAAGGCACGGGAACTTACAACATCGACGACCCTGCCGATATCACGTTGTATTCTCC
>JBBROT010000397.1:0-3721 GCA_038229155.1 Bryobacterales bacterium
GCGGGCGGACACTCCCGTGTATACCGAAACAGCGGTGAAGCCGTTGGCGCGTGCTGCCGCGATATCGCTGGGGGCATCGCCCACAAGATAGACCGGTCCCTTGGCCTGCAATTCGCGCGCGGCGATGGCGGCCAACTCGCCGCGAGTGGGTGCCATTTCCGCAAATGCGCCGAACTGAAAATATCCGCTGAGCCCGGCGCGTTCCAGTTTGCGCCAGCCGATGCGCGTGAAGTTGCCGGTGACCAAGGCAAGCGGCACGCGCTTGCGCCGAAGCCTTGCCAGCAAGGGCCGCACGCCGGGGCACGCCGCATGGCGCAGATCGGGACACGCGTGCAGATAGTATTCTTCCGCCGCGTATTGCAACTCCTGCATGCGCCGCCGCGCTTCAGGCTCCGGCACGCCCACGCGCGCCAGCATGGCGGTGAGTATGTCGTGGTCCAACATGCCGTGAACGGGGATGCCATCGGTGGTGGCTTCCTTGCAGAACACTTGGCGCACGGCGACGCTCAGCGCCTCGCGGTGATGCGGGCCGCTGCGGCGCACCAGCGTTCCATCGATATCGAACAGCACCACCGCGTTAGACCGCATGCGCCGACCCCAAATACACCTCGCGCAGCAGCACTTTGGCCGTGGCCGGCGTGAGCCCGTAGGAGCTATCCACCACAATCACTTTGCCTCCTTCATTGCGGAATGGCACCGCCGGCGCGGCGCGCGAAACAATCACCGTGTCCACTTCGCGCTTGTGCGGTTCGGCCACTTTCATCCATGGCGCGCGGTAGCGATCAAGCGCCTCCGTCGCGCCAAGCGGCGCATCCATCACGCCCAGGCGCGGCCGACGCAACTCCCACTTGGGGCGCAGGCGCGGGTCATCGTTCAGCGTGACGGTCAACCCGAACTGTTCCGCGAAATTTCGCGCGCGAGCCGTGGAGCCTCCCGCATAGGGCGAATCGAGCAGCATGGTGCCATCGGCCGCCAGGCTCACGCCTTCCACGCGATCAAGCAGGAAGGCGGCGGCCAGCCAGATGTCGCTTTCGCGCGGGGTGAGCGTGAGGCGTTCTCCCCTGCCCTGGACCGTACCGGCCGGGCGGAAATCGCGCGTGGTCTTCAAAGCACCCGCAGGTGAACCCGCGCGGAGTGTGACGCCGTAGAGTTCACGCAAGTCCGTGGGGATGCGCGAAATCCACCAGAGGCCTTGCGCGTCCTGCGAAACGGTTCCACCGTCTTCGGCCACTCGTTCCAGAAAGTCCGCCGCCACGGAGCGGTCCTGCTGTTCGCGCCACGCTAATGAGTAGAACGGGTCGGCCACGGGTTATCCCGATCGTACAATGGGGCGTGGGAAACCAAGAAAAATTCCGCGTCGGTCTGGTGCAGATGTCGTGTTCCCCGGACACCGATGAGAACCTGCGCAAGGCCGTGCGCAAGGTGGCCGAAGCAGCCGCGCAAGGCGCGCAGATTGTGTGTTTGCCCGAACTGTTCCGTTCTCAATATTTCTGCC
This sequence comes from Bryobacterales bacterium, assembly GCA_038229155.1. Lineage (GTDB taxonomy): Bacteria > Acidobacteriota > Terriglobia > Bryobacterales > Bryobacteraceae > JALYXI01. Next base: position 1,496 of record JBBROT010000397.1, read on the forward strand.
GCGAAGAAGACGCAAGGCTGTTCGATCTGGCGGAGACCATTCCGGGGCCCTCGACGGAAGCGCTCTCCGAAGCGGCCCGTACGGCGGGTGTGGTGGTGATCGCTTCGTTGTTCGAGCGCCGCGCCGCGGGTTTGTATCACAATACCGCCGCGATGATCGATGCGGATGGCGCGCTGCTGGGCATCTATCGCAAGATGCATATTCCGGACGACCCGCTGTTCTTCGAAAAATTCTATTTCACGCCGGGCGACACCGGCTTCCGCACATGGGACACAAAATCCGGCCGCATCGCGACGCTTGTCTGCTGGGATCAGTGGTACCCCGAAGCCGCGCGCCTGGCCACTCTGGGCGGCCCGAACATACTTTTCTATCCCACGGCGATCGGCTGGCACCCCGCGGAGAAGGCCGAGTCCGGCGCAGCGCAGCACGATGCGTGGCGCACCATCCAGCGCTCGCATTCCATCGCCAACGGTATCTATGTGGCGGCGGTGAATCGCATCGGCTTCGAAGGTCCGCCGGAGCGCGGTCTGGAGTTTTGGGGCGGCTCTTTTATTTCCGATCCATTCGGCCGCGTGCTGGCGGAAGCTTCTCACGATCGCGAAGAAATCCTGGTGGTGGAATGCGATCCGCGCGAAATTGACGAGACTCGCCGCAACTGGCCGTTTCTGCGCGATCGCCGCATCGATGCCTATGGGCCGCTTGTGAACCGGATGCTGATCTGATGCCCTATCGCATGCCTGCTGAATGGGAGCCGCATGAGGCTACCTGGATCGCCTGGCCGCACAATCGCGAAGACTGGCCGGGCCGCTTTGCGCCGATCCCCTGGACCTACGCGGAGATTGTGCGCAAGCTGGCGCTGGTGGAGCGTGTGCGGATACTGGTGCTGGATGCAGAGCATGAGCATCGCGCGCGCCGCACGCTGAGCAAGGCGGGCGCGCATCTTGCCGCTTGCGAATTTTTTCATCTGCCGACAGACCGTGTTTGGACGCGCGATTATGCTCCGCTGTTCGTCTTCGGCGCGGGCGGTGAATTGACCGCGGTCAAGTGGCGCTTCAACGGTTGGGCCAAGTACGCGAACCACCATATGGACCAGCAGGCCGGCCTCAGCATCGCTGAACGCTTCGCGACGGTGACGCCTGATATTGTGCTGGAAGGCGGCGCTATCGACGTGAACGGGGAAGGGCTCGCGCTGGCGACGGAAGAGTGCCTGTTGAGCCCGATCCAGGCACGCAATCCGCATCTGACGCGCGAAGAGTTGGAAGCGGCGGTGGCACAGAATCTGGGCGCGACGCGCATCCTCTGGCTGAATCGCGGCATTGTCGGGGACGATACTCACGGGCACATCGACGACATCGCGCGCTTCACGGATGCATCGACGGTGGTGGCCGCGACCGAAGACGATCCCGCTGACCCGAACCATGAAATCTTAAAAGAAAACGAAGCCATTCTGGCCGGTTATCCGGTGCGTGTGGTGCGGCTGCCCATGCCGGAGCCGCTCTATTTCAGCGGCCAGCGCCTGCCGGCGAGCTATGCGAACTTTTATATCGCGAACCGTACCGTGCTGGTGCCCACGTTCAACGATCCGAACGACCGCCTGGCGCTAAACATTCTTGCCGGCCTGTTTCCTGATCGCCAGGTGAGCGGCATCGATTGCACGGCGCTGGTGTGGGGCTTGGGCACGCTGCACTGCATGACGCAACAGCAGCCGGCGCGCGAACGGTAAGCAAGATGCCTTTGCTGCCGCGCCTTCGGCATGATCTGGATTTCATGCCGTCTCCGATAGAAGAGCAGCCCGGTCTGCTGATACGCGATTCGTTTCAGTATTCCGATGCGGTGCTGGTGATTCCACCGGCGCTGGTGCCGGCGCTAGCTTGTTTCGATGGGCAGCAAACGGAAACCGATCTGCGCGCTGCACTGGTGAAGCTGACGGGCACCTTTGAGGTGAGCGGTTTGCTGGACAACATCCGCACCGTTCTGGGGAACAGCGGCTTTCTTGAGGATGAGACATTCGACCGGATGCGCGATGAGCGGCAGCGCGAGTTCGCGGAGAGCCCGGTACGGAACCCCGCGCACGCCGGGACCGGTTACCCCGATGACAGGCAGGAACTAGCCGGGGTGATGGCCGGGTATCTGGCGAACGCTGAAGCTCCGCCGCTGACGCGGGTGCCCGTCGGCATTGCGGCTCCGCATGTGAGCCCGCAAGGTGGCTGGGAATGCTATCGCGCC
>JBBROT010000398.1:0-3712 GCA_038229155.1 Bryobacterales bacterium
GGGCAATGCGGATATCCGCGTAGCTCGCTCCCAGGCGTTTGGCTTCGGTCAGCGCCACCGCGCCAAGTTTCTCCAGCTTCGGATCGGGCCGTGTCTCGGTGCGGTTTGGCGCGCCAAAGAGTTCGTGTGCGCCGAGGGCAGCCGCTGCCAGGAACGAACGTCTGCTTAAATTCCCGTTTAAATGTCTCTGTGCAGTCTTCAGCATCACCGTCTCTTTATAACAGACGGGCTTCGGAGCATTTCGATATACTTCAGGCAGAAAGGAGCCTAGATGCCCAAAATCTCGCCGGTCCTGGCACTGGCCAGCATTACCTTACTCCTCGCCCAATCAACCTCGTCCTACCACGTGACTCACACCTACAACCTCGGCGGAGACGGCGGCTGGGATTACATCGTGCCCGATCCACCCAATCACCGGTTGTTTATTGCCCGCCAGAATCGCGTCATGGTGGTCGATGAAGACAGTGGGACCCTGCTGGGCGAAGTTACCGGCATCAACGGCGCGCATGGAACCGCGGTGGCGGACGGCACCGGTCACGGGTTCGCCACCGCGGGTGACGACCAAGCGGTAGTCATGTTCGATTTGAAGACCTTCAAAGCGCTGGGTCGGATTCCGGCCGCCGAAGACGCCGATGCCATCCTCTACGACAGCGCATCGGGCCGCGTCTTCACGCTCAATGGCGACGCGCACTCCTCCACCGTGATCGACCCCAGGGCGGGGAAGCTCATCACAAATGTTCCGCTCGGTGGGAAGCCGGACTATGGCGCCGCGGCCGGCGACGGCAAGGTGTACGCAAACCTCACCGACACCAGCGAGGTGGTTGAGATCGACGCCAGGAAGGCGGCCGTGACCCGGCGTTGGTCTACTGCTCCTTGCAAGCAGCCTGTCGCTATGGCCCTTGACACAGCGCACCATCGCCTCTTCAGCGGGTGCCGCAGCGGAGTGATGGCCGTCTCCGATTATCAGGCCGGCAAAGTGGTTGCAACGCTGCCCATCGGAGCGGGCGTTGACGGAGCCGGGTACGATGCCGCTTCAGGCAACGCGTTTGCCTCCAATGCGGACGGCACTCTCACGGTGATTCATCAGGACTCCCCGGATCAATATCGGGTCGTCGAGAACATACCCACCCCCAAAGGTTCGCGCAACATGGGGCTCGACCCAAACACCCACCGCGTGTTCGTCGCATCCGCCCAATTTGGGCCCGCACCCGCTGGTGGGAGAAGAGGGCCGGTCCTGCCCGGAACCTTTGCCTTGCTCTCAATCGAGCGCAACTCAACCCCATAAGCGGCCTGCTTTCAGACGGCGCTTTCCGGATGCCGCAAATGCCAATCCGTAGCCTGCTGGAAAGCATAAGCCACCGCCAGCACCCGAGCCTCCCCAAATGCCGGTCCCACAATCTGTAACCCAATCGGCAGCGAATCTCGTGAAAAGCCGCAAGGAACCGAAATTGCAGGCGTTCCGAACCGATTAAACGCCGAAGTATTACTCGCCGGCCGCTGATAGCTCCCATCGACAGTGGCCGCGATCGTCGGCGCAGTGTCGCGCTTGGTTGGCAGAATCAACACGTCAACGTGCTCGAACACCCGTCGAATATCTCGCCGGCATTCGCGAATCCGCTTCAGCGTCTCAACATAGTTCACCGCGCTCACCTTCTCCAGCTCTCTCAGTTGGCGTTGCGACCAGGGGTGATAAAGCTCAGGCGACTTGCGGAAGAACGGAGCCTGGAAATGCAGGAGCTCCACATCGTAACTGCCCTGCTCGACAAATTGAAACCTGGGAACAACCACGTCACGAACCTCGCGCACCTTCGGACGAAGCAGCGCAATCGCACCGTCCACCGCCGTCGCCACCTCAGAGGCAAGATTCTCGAAAAAGTAATCGCGCGGAATGCCCACCCGAAGTTTCGCCATAGGAGCGTGCAGCGAAACCGCGAAATCCGGTACCGGCGCGTCGGCTGTAATCGAGTCATCCGGATCAAAGCCCGCCATCGCCTGCAGCATCAAAGCCGCATCTTCCACCGAACGAGTCATGGGTCCAATCGTGTCCAGCGAATATGCCGACGGCACCACACCGCGCGTACTCACCCGGCCATACGAGGTCTTGAAACCGGTAATCCCACAAAACGAAGCGGGAATGCGAACCGATCCGCCATCGTCGCTGCCCACCGACGCATAGCATAGCCCCGCCGCCAGCGCCGCTCCTGAACCGGCGGACGATCCACCAGTAATGTGCGCCACATTCCAAGGGTTGTGAACTGGACCGAAGTAACTCGTTGTGCCTGTACCCTCGAATGCAAATTCATCCAGGTTGAGTTTGCCCAGGCAGACCGTCCCAGCCGCCTTGAGCCTTGCCGCAACCTCCGCGTCTTGGGTAGGAACACGGTCCAGAAACACTCGGCTGGCCGCGGTGGTTCGAATCCCGGCCGTGTCGATATTGTCCTTCAGAGCAATGGGAACACCGTACAAAGGTGTTCTTGCACTGCGAGCCCGTTTCTGGTCGCACGAGCGTGCCTCTGCCAACGCCGTCTCTTCCGTAACCGTGATAAAACTATTCAGCTTGGAATCAAGCTTCCGAATGCGCGCCAGACAAAGCCGGGTCAGTTCTTCGGACGATATGGTGCGCCGCTGCAAAGCCGCCGCCGCTTGAGTCAACGTCCAAAATTCGGGTGCGCCGCTCAAACGGACCCCAGCGAGAAGCCGTGCCGCGGCAGCGCTCGTACCCATCAGCAAAGCGCGGCGTGAGATTGGCGAATTCATAAACTACGGCGACAGCCTCTCCACCACCCACTCTCCCGCCTCCCCCCGCCGGTAACGCAGCCTGTCGTGCAGCCTGCTCGGCCGCCCTTGCCAAAATTCCATACTCTCCGGCTCCATCCGGTAACCACCCCAAAACGGAGGTATCGGAACCGCCTTGTCCGCATATTCCGCTTCCAGTTCGGCATACCGATCCTCCAGTGCCTTGCGATTCGGAACCACCGCGCTCTGGTGTGAAGCCCAAGCTCCCAGCCTGCTCCCCATCGGTCTGGAATTGAAGTATTCCTCGGATTCCTTTCGGCTCACCCGTTCCACCCTACCCTCAATGCGGATCTGCCGCTCCAAATCCGCCCAAAAGAATGCCAGCGACGCCTTGGGATTTTCCGCCAGATCGCGGCCTTTGCGGCTTTCGTAGTTGGTGTAAAAAACGAAGCCGCGCTCGTCCAAACCCTTCAACAGAACTACCCGCGCCGATGGCTGCCCTTGGCTTCCGCAGGTGGCCAGCGTCATCGCATTCGGCTCTTTCACGCCCGCCGCTTTCGCCTCCCCAAACCACTTCTCGAACTGCGTAAACGGATTCGCCTCCAGGTCCGGCTCCTCCAAGCCGCCGCGGTTATAGTTCTCGCGCAACCCGGCCAACGGCAGGTTTGCTTTGTAGCGCTGCGGTACAACGATATAGCCGCGCTGCGCATCGCCTAGCACCTGGTTCTTCTCTAGTCCCCAAAACCACCAATGCGCGGCGACATAAGCGCAGGTGATGGCATCCAACTGATCCTCCAGCGCCTTCAATTCCTTACCGCCTTCTGGGATCGCTGGTAGATTCTCCGGGTCAAACCGTGGAATGAGCTTCGGGAACCGCTCCAACATCAGCGAGCGTAGCCTCTCCAAACCCGCCCGCCGGTTGGCCAGCGTACCTCGCTTGTATTTCACAATGCGATCCAGTGCGTTGAACTGCACC
>JBBROT010000399.1:0-3694 GCA_038229155.1 Bryobacterales bacterium
GAAGACGGCAGCTCTCTGGTGATCACGGATCTGCAGTTCCCCACAGCCAAGCGCGGGATCGCCAGCGGCTATATCGCCAAGCCTAAGGACAAGGACAAGCCGGTTGTTCTGGTGACCGCCGATAGCGGCGAACACTGGACCGTGACGCCCGTGAAGGAAGTGCCGCTATCGCTGTTCTTTTTGGAGGATGGCACGGGATGGATGGTGGGGGAGCGGAACATTTGGCGGACGGAGGAATCGGGCCGTAGCTGGGAGAAGGTGAAGGATTCGCCCAAGGACATCGCGCGCGTCTGGTTCAACACGCGCGAACACGGTTGGGCTGTGGGCGCGCACAAGCAGGTGCTGGAAACCAAAGACGGCGGCAATTCGTGGACACCGGTGGCAGCCGCGGCGCTTCCGCCGGTGAACCCTGAAACTACAACGTACGGCGTGATAACTTTCGCTAACGGTAAAGACGGCATCATCGCCGGATGGAATGAGCCGCCGCGGCGAGGCAGCGAATTACCGAACTGGGCCGACCCCGAAAAAGCGAAACATCGCCCGCAATGGCCCGGCACCATGGTTCTTCTTCAGACGCGCGATGCCGGTGTCACGTGGGTTCCCGTTACAGCTTCCATCTTCGGGCGCGCCACTCGCATCGGCATGGGTGGGGAAGGTCTCTCGCTGGGGCTGATTGAATTTAGCGACAGCTTTGCGTACCCTTCCGAGGTGTTCCTGTTCCATGGCCGCGAGGGAGGGAAGAGCGAGCGTATTTTCCGGCAGGCGAACCGCGCCATTACCGATGTGCTGTTGACCAAGAGCGGTGCCGCGTACCTTGCGGGGACGGAAGCCGTGGGCAGCATACGCAATAGCCCGGTGCCGGGGAAGTTGAAGATTCTGAGGAGCACCGATTTCCAAAATTGGACTGAGATGCCGGTGGATTATCGCGCCGATGCGCATCGCGCGATGATTGCCGCGCCCGATGACGAGAACATCTGGGTAGCCACCGACACCGGCATGATTCTTAAACTGGTGCGGGAGCCGTAAGGAGGTAGGCCTGCTCCAGCCATTGCTCCAGCTCGTCATCGATATCGCTTTCGGAGGATACGGCGAAGCGATACGTGATGCGGTCTCCCTTCGCCAAGCCTCCGGTCGGGATGAGCTGTTCGGGGGGCGAATCTAACTCAGGCAAGGCCAAGCCGAAATCGATACGCGTTTTGGTGGCGGGCTTGATCATGGCGAAGACATGCCGGCGTCGAAAGGTGACTATGGTTTTCGCGACGCTGATGGTGACGTCGGAACCGCGCATTATGGCCAGTTCCGTGAGGGTATCGTGAAGCGGCCGAAGCGCCGCGTTAGGCCCGCTATACATGGATTGCACCAGGCCTTCGGAATCGTTATAGGTGGGGCGCGTGCGGTCGGCGTGCGAGGCGAGCAGGTAGGCGGCGCGTGAAGTAAGGCCATGCTCACCGCGCAGCCAAGTCACGCGGTCGCTGTGGCGGGTGAAGCCTTCCGCTTCCAGCAACTGCTTCCATTCATCGGCTGTCCGCCCGGTGGTCTGTTTGATGTCTCGAAGGAATTGGGCGTAAAGTTTGGGGGCTGTATCCATGTGAATCGGATGCGGAATCGGAATCGCGGAGTGCCTGTTGGCGAGTCCAACGGCTGAACGTGAAGTGTTCTTTGCGATTGCGCAGGCTCACAAAGTTGATGCGGCAATATTCGCAACGCATGCGTTTGCCGCCGAAGTTTAACAGGAGTGCCATCCAACCGCGCGCCTGAAAGTGATGCGCATGCCACAGGTTCAGATCCATGCGAAAGCATTGGGGGCATTTGGCGAACAGGAAATCCTGCCAGACGAAAGTGCGCGCAACGAACCGTGTGCGGCAATCGCCACAGCGCAGAGGGCGCGTCCCGAATAAGGCGTCGAACCTTTCGCTGGGCGAACGGAGACGGGCCAGGTTCAGGTAACGGCTGCCGCAATTGGGACAGCTCACAGACATGTTCTCAATCGTACAACGCTTCTGGCATGTACTGTGAATCCGTTAGTGTGGAGTGGTGGACGCGGTAATTATCGGCGGTGGCTTGATCGGTCTTTCGACAGCGTGGCGTTTGGCGCGGGGAGGGCGGCGCGTGGCGGTGTGGGATGCGGGGCGTGCGGGCTCGGAAGCGAGTTGGGCCGGTGCGGGGATGCTGGCTCCGGGCGGCGAAATGGAAGAGCGTACCTGGTGGGGCAGCATGGCGCTGGAGAGCCTGCGCGCGTATCCGGAGTTTGTGCGTGAGCTTGAGGCGGAGAGCGGCATCGCGATCGATTACCGGCAGTGCGGCGCTTTGCAGATTGCAGCTACGGATGAAGAGTGGATTGCGCTTCAGCACCGCGCGGGCATGCAGCGCGAATGGGGTATCCGTTCTGAGGATGCCGGATGGCGCAAGCTGTTTTATCCGGACGACGCGGCGGTGGATCCGCGCGACCTGCTGCGTGCGTTGCGAACTGCTTGCGCGCGTCGTGGAGTAGCGTTTCGCGAAGAGCAGCCGGTGCGGGAAATCGTGGTGATGTCTGGCCAAGTGGTTCAACCGGAGCAGGCAGAGGTGGCAGTGTTAGCCGCGGGGGCATGGAGCAGCGAGGTGATTATTCGCGTGGAGGGAGAGGCGGTTGAGGTGGAGAAATCGTTCCCCATTCGCGGGCACCTGATTGCTTTCGCGCCGGGTGTGGAAGCGCCTGGGCCCATTCTGCGGCAGGGCCACACGTATATTCTGGAGCGTTCGAACGGCGTCGCCGTGGCGGGCAGCACAACCGAACAGGTGGGCTACTTGCGTGAGCCAGACCCGGCTCAATTCGACGATATCGAGAAGCGCGCGCGAGAGCTGATGCCGAATTTAAGCGGCAGGCCGCGTGTGGATTCGTGGATCGGATTCCGGCCCGGGACTGCATCGGGCGAACCGCAACTTCGCCGCGTGGTGGATGCGCCGGTGTACCTGGCGTACGGCCACTATCGCAACGGGATCCTGATGGCACCGGCCACTGCCGAACGGCTTGCGCGCGCCGTCAACGCCAGTTCACAAACGGATTCGATTTTGCATTCCGCGCATCTTGAATCAAGTCTGGAACGCGCCGGCAGCGCCGCAGAAGCCGCTCCAACACACGCTCCAATTCCGGCTCTTCGCCCGCCGTCCACTGCGGCGGAATCTCGCGATAGGCCTGATCGAGCACCTGAGTGGGGAAGTGAGTGACGCGGTCCAGCCAGGGCTGAAAACTATCGAGCGAGGTGATGCGATCGTAGACTGCTTTGCGTGGGTAGACGCCTTGCACGGCCGATTCGGGAAAATCCCAGTGCGGGCCGTTGAAGACGAAGCCATGGTCGATCATCAAGGCGCGAAAGCCCATGCGCCGGGGTGAGGTGCCGCCGCCCGCCGCAAGAGTTTTCAACTCGGCGCGGTGGAAGATGGATTGGCGGCCATCGGCATTTGCCATCCACTTATCGAAAACGAAGCAGCCGGCGAAATCGGGCAGGTTGTCGATCTGGGCAAGCAGCGCGTCGGGAACGAAATCATAGACAGCGGTGGTAGCGGGGTCGCCTGGATAGCGCGAGCCGAAATGCCACCCGGGTTCCACGGGCAATTTGCGCTGGCCCAGTTGGAGGCACACGTCGGGATTCTCTTCGAGGAAACGCGGCGTGATCTCGATCAGCGCCACTTGCGGCGAGGCGATTTGCAGGTA
>JBBROT010000400.1:0-3681 GCA_038229155.1 Bryobacterales bacterium
AAAACATCGCTTCGACTTCATCAATGCGGCCCACTATCGTATATCGGCCCGCGCGATCGCAAAATTGGCTGACGACCCCGATGTTTTGAGCATCACGCCTGACTATGAAGTGGCGGGTACCCTTGAATACGCCCGGCCCGCGGTTGGGGCGAACATCGCGTTTCAGTATGGCTATGACGGATCGGGCATCGGCGTGGCGGTTCTCGATAGCGGCATTAACGGTAATGACGATCTGATGAATGCCAACGGCAAATCGCGAGTTGTATATAGCGAAGATTTTTCCGCCGCCAGTCCATTGGTGAAGCGAGACCCACTCGATCACTACGGTCACGGCACGCACGTGGCCGGAATTGTGGGCGGCGCTGGCGTAAATTCTTCCGGTAGTCATTACACCAGGAGCTTCGTCGGAATCGCGCCGAATGCCAACCTTATCAATCTGAAAGTTCTTGGCGGAAATGGCAGCGGGAACGATAGCGCGGTGATCGCGGCTATCTCGCGGGCGATTCAACTCAAAGCCACTTACAACATCCGCGTGCTGAACTTGTCGCTTGGCCGTCCTGTGTACCAAAGCTACCGTGTAGACCCCCTTTGCCAAGCGGTGGAACAGGCTTACAAAGCGGGCATTACCGTTGTTGTCGCAGCCGGTAACGAAGGGCGCAACAATTCCTTCGGCAACAACGGCTACGGAACCATTAGCGCCCCCGGCAACGATCCTTTCGTGATCACTGTCGGTGCCATGAAAGACGCCGGAACGTTGACCACCGCCGACGATACAGTGGCCAGTTACAGTTCGAAAGGGCCCACCCTGCTGGACCATGTGGTCAAGCCCGATCTCGTCGCCCCTGGAAACCGGATGATCTCCGTTCTGGCCGATGAGTCGAACGTGCTGATCGCCACCTTCCCGGCCAACGGCATCACTCGCGATTACTACACCGATGGCTCGGTCATCAAGACCTCGAGAACTTACGTGCGTTTGAGCGGAACCAGCATGGCCGCACCAATGGTAAGCGGTGCCGCCGCTCTTCTGCTGCAAAAGGATCCCACCTTGACCCCTGACCAGATCAAGGCCCGTCTCATGCTAACTGCCGGGAAAGTTTTCCCGCGCTACAGCACGGTTACCGATGCCGCTTCCGGCACGGTTTATACAAGCCAATACGATATCTTCACCGTGGGGGCAGGGTACCTGAACGTATGGGCGGCACTGAACAGCACCGAAAAAGCCCAAGGGACCGCCGGCTCTCCCAGCGTGATGTTCAACAGCACAACCCACTCCGCGGTCTTTACCTACACAGTGCTCGGCAACACCGCGGTATGGGGTGACACGGCTGTGTGGGGCGATAAGGCTCTGTGGGGATCTACCGCAGTCTGGGGAGATACCGCGGTCTGGGGCGATTCCGTGTTGTTCACCAAGGCCGCTACCAATGTCGCGGGTTCAACTGCCGTGTGGGGCGATACTGCCGTGTGGGGCGATACCGCCGTATGGGGAGATAGCACCACCAAAGCATTCTCCGCCTTGTGGGGGAGCACGGCGGTATGGGGTGACCGTTCGCTAATTGGCACGGAATCGCTCGATATTACCGGCAACGGCGAGAACTAACCGATTGCAGGAATGGCGTGGCTTTTAGCGGAAGTGAGATAATCGGGATCAGTGCGCCTAACCCAAGTTCCGGTTTTCGCTCTTGTCATTATTTCCCTTCCGCTACTGGCCGATTCGGCCGGTACCCTTGCGTTCGTCCAGAAGAAGTGTGTCGCCTGCCATAACGCCAGCGTCACTTCCGGCGGCGTGAACCTGGCCGGCCACAAAGATTCCTCCACCTTCACGGAACATCGTGAAATTTGGGAACGGGCCGCCGCCAAGATGAAGTCCGGCGAGATGCCGCCGCCCGGTGTGGCCAAACCGGCTCCCGAAGACCTCAAAGCCGTTACAAGGTGGCTCGAATCCGAGTTCGCCCGCCAGGACGCCGCCATCAAGCCCGATACCGGCCTGGTTGCCGCCCGCCGCCTGAATCGCGCGGAGTACAACAACAGCATTCGCGACTTGCTCGGCATCGATCTTCACGCCTCCGACAACTTTCCCCAGGACCAGGCCGCGTTCGGCTTCGACAACATCAGCGACGCGCTCACCCTTTCCTCTGTCCTGCTCGAAAAGTACGCCGATGCGGCCGAACTTTCCGTCCGCGCCGCGCTCTTCGGGCTCGCCAAACAAAAGCCCGCCGTCACCCATTACGCCATGGCCGTGCGCCTGAACGCGGCGCGCGGCAAGTTGCCCACACTCGATCTTACAGATTACGACCTTACCGGCCTTAGCTCACGCCACGCCGGCCACACCATGCATCGCTTCCCGGTGGATGGTGTCTACAGTTTTCGGCTGATCTTAAATGGCCACCGCCCCAATCAATCAATGCCTGCCCACATCGGCTTGTGGGTGGATTCCAAACTGGTGGAGCAGGCGGAAATGGACGCGACCGATCTGGAAGGACAGCTCCTGGATTTCCGCGTGAAAGTAACCGCCGGCGAACATCTGATTTCCGCTTCTTACCTGAAGGAATTTCACGGTCTGCCTCCCGTCTATAACGGCCCGGAGCCTTCCACCCGCGCGCCCGGCGCATTGATCAACCCCAAAGGCAAGCTCTCTCAGCAGGATATTGAGACGCTTCGAAAACTTGGCACCAAGATCAAAACGGACGCCATCGAGACCCGCATCGACCATCGCTTTGAAGCCATCGATATCGGCGGCCCTTTTGAGCAGACCTCCGCCCCGTCGCCGGAGAGTCTCAAGCGCGTTTTCATCTGCGGTCAGCAAACCGCGGTCTGCGCCCACCGCATCATTTCTGAATTTGCCTATCGTGCATTCCGCCGTCCCTTGCAGCGCAATGAGGCCGATCGGTATGCGCGCCTATACGCGCTCGCGCGCCAGCAGGGTGATTCGTTTCAGGAGGCCGTCGCCACCGCGCTCGAAGGCATTCTGGTCTCACCGCATTTCCTGTTCCGCATCGAACGCGACGTGGTTCCTACTCGTGGAGCGGAAAGCGCCGGCACCGTCCCCGTCAGCGATTTCGAACTCGCCTCGCGCCTTTCTTATTTCCTCTGGAGTAGCATTCCAGATTCTGAACTGCTGCGCTTGGCCGGCCTGCACCAACTCCACGTCCCCGCCGTCCAGGAAGCTCAGGTACGCCGTATGCTGCGCGATGAAAAAGCCCGCGCGCTGGTGGACAATTTCGCCGGTCAATGGCTTCAATTCCGCAATATCGATGTGGTCCGTCCGGACGCCGGCAAGTTTCCCGATTTTGACGAAAGCATCCGCTATTCCATGCGCCGCGAAACGGAGTTGTTCCTCGAAAACGTAATCCGGCGGGACGGTCATGTGCTCGAACTGCTCAGCGCCAATTATTCCTTCGTCAATGAGCGCCTGGCCCGGTTCTACGGTGTTCCGGGCGTCACCGGCCCGGAGTTCCGCCGCGTGGATATGTCCGCCTCACAGCGAGGCGGCGGCGTTCTGGCGCACGGCAGCATCCTGACCATCTCGTCTTATTCCACGCGAACGTCCCCCGTTGTGCGCGGCAAGTGGATACTCGAAAATTTCCTGAACGCGCCGCCGCCCCCGCCACCTCCGTCCGTGCCCGCCCTAGATGATTCCAAAGTGGGGGAATCCGCCTCTTTACGCACACAAATGGAAGCCCA
>JBBROT010000401.1:0-3665 GCA_038229155.1 Bryobacterales bacterium
CCTACCTGATGCTTCGTTCCCTCAAGCAGGCGCGTTACTCCGCCGAACCGCTGGGCCATTTCGCTCTGGGCTTCGATGAATACACCCATTTCACCTCGCCGATTCGCCGCTATCCCGACTTGATCGTCCACCGCATCTTGAAATGGGCCTTACTTCATCCGCACTTCAAGCCGCCCATTTCCGATTCGCACGCCGCGCCCCCGCCGCGGTTACAGCGCGAAGCTCAAAACGAAGAAGCCAAACTTTATTCCCACCATCAGCTCGAAGAAATTGCCAACGAAACTTCCGAAGCCGAACGGCGCGCCAACGGTGCCGAACGCGAATTGATGGACTGGAAGACCGCGCAGTTCATGGAGCAGCATCTCGGTGAGGAATACGACGCCCTGATCATTTCCGTGCAGAAGTATGGCTGCTTCGTCGAGCTATTCGAAGTCTTTGTGGAAGGCTTGCTGCCCATCGGCGCGCTCGAAGAAGCTGCCGGGACGCGCTGCACATTTCGCGAAGCCGATCACGCTATCGTCTCGCTTGCCGGCGGATCCGGCGGCCCAGAAAACCGCCGTGGCAGCCGCGGCGATCGACGCAATCAGCCTGGCGCTGGCCGCGGCGCAAAACGAAAACAATTCAAGTGGAGTCTCGGCGACCAGGTCCGCGTCCGCGCCGAACGCATCGATCCCATGCGCAAACGCGTCGAATTCGCCCTGGTCGAATCGCCCGCGACCGAGTCACGCTCGAAGGATTTGCTTCAGAAAGTCGCGCGATGACCGCTACGCCCCACGGCCGATTTTTCTTCACCTTGGCAACCATCTGAGCCGCCCGCCAAACACGGCCATTCCGAGCGGAGCGGCGCGGCCTTTTCTTCCTCGTTCGTTCCTATGAACGAGCCGCGCTGCGCAGTTGAGGAATCTCTCTTCGATTTATCGCGTAAGCCTGGTCCTTTCGTGTGCTTATACTGCTGAGGAGTTAGAAGAGGAGTTTTACAGCGAAAAGTTCAGCGGCTGGCTTCGTCGGACAAGCTCAGCGTTTGTTTAGCCCAGCGCGCCGGACGCAGAATCTTCGAAACCAGCGCAGCGATCGCCGTTTCTTTCGCGGTCAAATCGATTTCTTCCGCTTTACGTTGTAACCGCACGATCTGTCCCAGGCATTCCTGTTGCTCGCCCGGTCCCGCAGAATCTGCGCGATTTTCACCATCGCCATCGAAGTCGCCGTCTTCGCCGATGCGCTGCGCGATCAAGTGATTGCCCCGTTGCAGCAGCACCACGTCCCCGGACCGCATATTCTCGAGCTTGTCCCGCCGGATCAGCGCCACATCGCCAGGCTGCACCAGCGGCAGCATGCTGGTTCCCTGCACGTGCATCGAAACGCGCCCGCGCCTCTTCAAGGCGTCGGCAATTCGGTAAGCATCGGCTCGACGGCGTTCGCCCCGGCCGGGTTGATTCTTTCTGCGTTCTTCCATGGCCCGTTCAGAATCCGATTTCGCCCCGCCACCGTCAATGAACCGGAAGTCCCGGTTGCCTAATACTCTAGTAACTGATTCACGCGCAGCCGGGATTGCGCGATCCGGCAAACCAATCGCGTGCCATTTCGAACCCTCCCCCTAGTTCTGTTATTCTAAAGACCTTAATTCTTCATGGCAGGCTCGCCGTTCTGCTTCGCCACCAGCTTCATACACCGCTCGTGAGAGGATTTCAGCCATCGTGACTACGTCGATTCGTCTCCCCCAGACTTCCAAGCGCGCATTTAATTTCAATGCTGGCCCCGGCGCGTTGCCGCTTTCCGTCCTGGAACGCATCCGCGAAGAGCTCCTCGACTGGCGTGGCAGCGGCATGTCCGTGATGGAGATGAGCCATCGCTCGCCAGAATTCGAAAGCATCATCGCCGACGCCGAGGCCCGCCTCCGCAGACTCCTCGCCGTCCCCGAAGAGTACGCCATCATGTTCCTCCAGGGCGGCGGCAGCATGCAGTTCACCATGGCCCCCATGAATCTTTGCCTTCCCGGCAAACCGGTCGACGTCCTGCACACCGGTATGTGGACCGCCAAAGCCATCGGCGAGCTGAAAAAGGGCGTCCTGCACAACATCGCCGCCACCGGCGAGCCGGATAAATTCGCCCGCCTCCCGCGCCAGTCCGAAATGAAGTTTTCCACCGACGCCTCCTACGTGCACATCTGCACCAACAACACCATCGAAGGCACCCAGTGGAAGTCTCTGCCCGACACCGGAAGCGCCCCGCTGGTCGCCGACATGTCTTCCGACATCGCCTCGCGTCCCATTGACGTCAAGAAATATGGCCTGATCTTCGCCGGCGCGCCGAAAAACCTTGGCCCCAGCGGCACCACCATCGTCATCGTCCGCAAAGATCTCGCCGAGCGCGCCGACAAAAATCTTCCCACCCTGTTGCAGTACCGCACCCATATAAAAGAAAAATCGCTGTACCACACCCCGCCCACCTTCGCGATTTACATCGTCGGCCTGGTCCTCGAATGGATTGAGTCCGAAGGCGGCATCCCGTCCATCACCGCGCGCAACGACGCCAAAGCCAAACTCCTCTACGACACCATCGAGGCTGGCGGCTTTTATTCCTGCCCCGTCGAGCGCGAATCGCGCTCCAAAATGAACGTAGTCTTCCGCGTAGCCGGCGGCGACGAAGCCATCGAAAAACAATTCGCCAAAGAAGCCGCCGACGCCGGACTCGTCGGCACCGTCGGCCACCGCTCGGTAGGCGGCATGCGCGTCTCCCTCTACAACGCCGTCACCCCCGAAGCCGTCGACGCCCTAACCACCTTCATGCGCGAATTCCAACGCACCCGCGGCTAATCCGCTCCGCAATTCAGAACCAAGCATTCGCCACGAAGTACATAACCGCCATTCCTAACCCGCAGCCTTTCCGGCGGGTGAGCCTGCCGGCCGTGTGTTGGGCGGGGAATCTGCTGTTTGAAGCGATCACGCGATCCGCTGTTGTATATCATTACGTTCACCTGATCTTGGCAACCAACCCCGCCCACCGCCCAGACCTGTCATTCCGACCGGAGCGGCGCGACGCATTTTCTTCTCCTTCACTCCTGCGAGGGAGTCGCGCCGTGTAGTGGAGGAACCTCTCTTCGATCGCTCGCGCAAGCCTTGCTTACGAACCTCTCTTCGATCGCTCGCGTAGCCACTCGGCCATGTGAAAAACAAAAAACGGCGCGAAGAAAGCTCCTCGCGCCGCCAACACCTCGCCACTCAAACTAGTCATCACACCAAATCAAACAACAGAACCTCCGCATTATCCACGCCCGTCAACTCCACACTCTTCTCCTCCGAAATCGCCGCACCATCCCCTTCTTGCAGCGGCGTCCCATTCAGCTTCACCTGCCCCTTCGCCACCTGCACATACGCATGACGCCCAGGCCGTAACTCGTGCCGTACCGTGTCATCCTTGTCCAGCACCGTCGCGTACAACGAATTATCCTGCCGGATCTTCACCGACCCGTCCGCTCCATCCGGCGAAGCCACCAGCCGCAGCTTGGCCTTTTTCTCCGCCACGCTGAAATTTTTCTGGTCATACGCCGGTTTCAAGCCGCGCTTCTCCGGCTCCATCCATATCTGCAACAGATGCAGCGGCTCCTTCGAGGGATTAAACTCGCTGTGCGTCACGCCCGTTCCCGCGCTCATGTACTGCACGTCTCC
>JBBROT010000402.1:0-3640 GCA_038229155.1 Bryobacterales bacterium
CACCATCTTCGAAACGATGCTCTCCGGCGGCCGGATTCCCAAATTGATGCCCAGGTTCCGCCCATCGCCAATCAACAGCGTCGAAGAGTTCGGCATCGGCGGCGGATTCACGCTGGTAAACGGCTGAACATTGAACGCGCTATAAAGCGTGTTGCCGTCCGCCGAGAACACGCTGCCGCCCACATTCTGCTGTACCGTGAAGTTGGCCGTAAACGGAAAAGGCGCGTTGCCGTTATTCTGTTGCGCGATCACCGAAAGCGTCGACGTTTCATACAACGTATATCCCGCCATGAAGCGCGAACCGTCCGGCGCAATCGAGAGCACCGTCGATTGGCCCGCAACCGTGCGGCTGCGCAGAATGGTTCCCGAAGCGACTTCATAGACAAACAGATAGGTCTGCGCCCCATTCGCCCCTGGGTTGGTGAGCCCGATAATGAACTGTCCATCGGGCGTCCGGATTAGCTTGTCGTTGAACGTGGTCTGCGGACGCGTGAGCGTCTGCGGCGGCAAAGGCGCGGGCGTCGAAGGCGGCGGCGGGGCCAGCACCACGGTGAGCTGCTGCCCTGTCGTCTGCGCGGGGTCGAACACCAGCAGCGTCCGCGCCGCCGTGCTCTGCGTGCTGATCAGGACGCGCCCGTCATTCCCCACTTCCACACCCTCGGGCGTGGCCGGCATGGTCAAAGTTTGGGTCACGGTCAGTTGGCCCAGGTCCACCACGCTCAGCGTCTTATCGGATGAGTTGGTGACATAGAGAAATGCCGCGTCCATCGAAATCGCGGCCGCCAGCGGCACCTTGCCCACCGTCACGCGGCCAATTATCTGGTTCGTCACGGTGCTGAAAATATCCACACGGTTTGCAGAAGAGTTCACCAGATAAAGCCGCTGCCGGAACGAATCCAGCACAATGTCCGATGGCACATAGCGAAGCTGAATTACTTGGCCGAAGACCGCCCCGGTGGTAATCTGGGCGGCCAACGGCACCGCCGTCATTGCAATACATGACGCGAAAAGGGCAAACCTGCGCATAAGAAAGAGGGCGGTCGGGAACACCGATTATAACCCTTGTCACAATGGGAAGTTCTTGCCAGTTGCGCGCCAAAGGAACTTCTCCGGCGAGAGCGTGTTATAACTGTGCGATTGAAAATAATTGTGCGGAATCAGACCTCCGGTGAGGTTCTCGGCGGTTGCGTGCGGCGCGCCGGCTCCAGTGCCGAACGGCGTCACGGTTTGTTGAATAGCGTCGGGCTCCAACCCGGCGAGGGGCTCTGGATCGATCCCTGCGAGGCTGTTCATAGCTTCGGAATGAAGTTCGCAATTGACGTGGTGCATATCGGTAAAACGAAGAAGGTGACAAAAATTTCCCCGGCGATGAAGCCCTGGCGCATCTCAATCTCGTTCTCCGGCCGTTCCGTGCTGGAACTGCCCGCTGGCACCGCCGAACGAACCCGTACTCGCAAGGGTGACCTTCTTTCTTTTACGAAAGTCTCCATGCTCATCGCCTCTTCGGCGCTGGTATGGGGCGGCTGCTCCACGCACAGAACAATTGCCGTTCAGCCCCCAATCAGCACCTTCGAGCGCCAGATCCGCAACGCAGTCGATGCCGGCGATGGCGATTATCAACTGGCCCGCCTGCGCGAAAAAGTGATCTCCGCGCCGGCCGATCTCACCCTTCGCCTCGATCTCGGCGCGGCCTATGAGGCCAAAGGCTACCCCGAACTGGCGCTCGATCATTACCGTCTTGCCGTAGCTCAAAATCCCGATTCCGCTGAGGCGCAACTTCGTCTGGTGCGCGCCCTGGTTGCTGTCCATTTGGCGGCACCCGCCATCGCGTCCTACTCTTCATTTCTCGCGGATCATAGCAACGCCGCTCCCCTCTATTTCTCATGGCTCGGTATCCTGCAGGACGAAGCCGGAGACTGGAAAGCGGGCGAACAATCGCATCGCGCCGCCGCCAGCAGGGCTCTCGCCCTCGTTCAGGACCGCGATTATCTGCACAACAACCTGGGATACGCGCTTCAGGCCCAGGGGCGCACCGCTGAGGCGCAAGCTGAATTCCGCGAGGCCCTCCGCCTGAATCCGCTCTCTGAAATCGCGCGCGACAACCTGGCCTCCACTTTGCTTTCGCAGCCCGCCGAAGCCCTGCTAAATTTCGAATCCGTCAGCGACCCCGCCGCCGCCCACAGCAATCTCGCGGCGCTCATGATGGAGCAGGGAAACTATGCGGCAGCGCGCAAAGAGGTGGAACGCTCGCTCGATTTCAACCGCGCGTACCCGGCGGCGCTGCGCAATCTCAAGCTCCTGTCGGAATTGGATGGAAAGCCTGCTATGATCGCGGTCAGCCGTGAAGGCGTGTCCTCTTTCGGCCGCTTCAAACTCGCCGTCCACCGCTTATTTATGGGTACGCCCAATACCCCGCAAAGTCCCTCGCCGGATCTAACCAAGACAGTTCAAACCGCTTCACGCTTCATGGAGTCACCCCAATGAAAAACTTAATCATACGTTTCCTCAAAGAAGAAGACGGCCAGGATCTGGTCGAGTACGCTCTCATCGTGGCAGCCGTCGGTTTGGCGCTCATCACCACCGTTACGCAACTGCAACTCGCAATCGTTTCTCTCTACACCAGCATCACTGGCGATCTTTCCAGCATTGGGGCCGGCGCGCAGTAACCGGCTCTCCCCTCATCGATTTTGCGAACCTCTGTCAGCGCCCCCGCTGGGGGGATTCGTGCGTGCTCCGTCTCCTTGGGCGCATCCAGGGCGGGCGCTAGATCGCTTAGTTGGCTGGTCCCCGATCTTGCTTTCGCTCTTGCGGCCTTAACCCTTTTCTATAGCCTCTTCCTGGCAGGCGGCTACCGGTCTTTCTTCCATGACTCCGACGCCGGCTGGCACATCCGCACCGGCGAACTAATTCTCCGCACCGGCATTCTCCCCCGCACCGACCCGTTCTCTTTCACCCAATCCGGCAAGCCATGGTTCGCCTGGGAGTGGTTGGCCGATTTTGTCACCGGAGCCATCCACAGCGCCTCCGGCCTCTCTGGCGTGGCGTTGTTTTATGCGGCCGCCCTCGCAGCCGGAGTCTGGCTTTGGGTTCGTTTGAACTGGACCGCCGGCGGAAGCTTCCTGCTCACGGCCCTTCTTGCCTCACCCATGCTCTCCACCGCTGATATGCATTGGCTGGCGCGCCCGCATCTGCTCAGTTGGATCTTCCTGCTGCTGACAGTTCGTTTCGCAATTCAGCCTCGCTTCACGCCCGCCGCCTTCGCCGGAATCGCCGCGCTCAGTTGCCTTTGGGCGAACTTGCACGCCAGCTTCCTCATGGCACCGGCCATCCTGCTGATCTATTCCGCCGGGGCCGGGCTGCGACTTTTGCTCTTCGCCGGCGATGCTTTCGAATCCCGGTCACACATGCGCGGATTTCTCTTGGCAGCCGCGGCCGCATTGGCCGGAACGCTCCTCAACCCGTATGGATTCGCGCTCCACCAACACGTCATCCTGTATCTTACAGATGGCGCGCTTCTTGATCGCGTCGGCGAATTCCAATCGTTCAATTTCCACTTGGCCGGTTCCGGTCAGATCCTGCTCGCGCTCGGCATCGCCGCGGTCGGAGGCGTCCTTTCTCTCGCCCGCAAAGAATTGGGTTC
>JBBROT010000403.1:0-3617 GCA_038229155.1 Bryobacterales bacterium
CCATTACGGGCGGTGATGTTCGAGTGACCCACTGCGTGCCGGAACATGTGAGCGCGCTCACGGATAAGATGCGGCAGGCGGGCGTGACGATCGATCAGGTGGATGATTCGACGTTGCGCGTGCGCGGGAATGGCAAATTGCGCGCCGTGGATATGACCACGGAAGAATATCCCGGATTTGCAACCGATCTGCAAGCTCAATACATGGCTCTGATGACACAGGCGGAAGGCACGTCAATTATTGTGGAGACCATCTTCGAGAACCGCTTTATGCACGCGCAGGAACTGCTGCGCATGGGTGCGGATATTCGCACCGACGGCCGGCAGGCCATCGTCCAGGGCAGGACGGAATTGACCGGCGCGGGCGTGATTGCGTCGGATCTGCGGGCCAGCGCGTCGCTGGTGCTGGCGGCTCTGGTGGCGCGCGGAGAGACGGTGATCGATCGCGTTTATCACATTGATCGCGGTTACGAAAAGATTGAGGCGAAGCTGTCGCAGGCGGGCGCGCTGATTATGAGAGAGGACTAATCATGGACCACACACCGGGGTTTCTGGCCATTGTGGCCGACGCGAAGAAGCGGGTGAAGGAAACCGATATCGAGGGCTATCGCAAACTGCGCGCGGCCGGGAAGCCGCCGTTGTTGATCGATGTTCGCGAGGAGAGCGAGTTCGCCGCCGGCCATGCCAAAGGTGCCATTCACTTAGGCAAGGGAGTTATTGAGCGCGATATTGAGAGGACGGTGCCGGACAAGAGTACACCTCTGGTGCTGTATTGCGGCGGCGGGTATCGTTCGGCGCTGGCGGCCGATATGTTGGGGAGAATGGGATACACGGATGTGATTTCGCTGGATGGCGGTTGGACTACGTATAAGAATTCCGGGTTGGAAACGGAGAAGTAAGTGGCTCTTGGCGCTATAAAGATGAAACATGCGATTCAAGTCCGGATATTCCGCGGGGAGGGCCAGTATGTTGCGGAGTGCTTGGATTTGCCTGTTGTGACAGAAGCCCTCACCCTGGATGAGCTGCGCTCGAATATTGAAGAGGCAATCGCGTTTCACCTGGAAGGGGAAGATATGGAAGAACTTGGCTTCGTTTGCAATCCGACAATTCTGGCGACAATGGAATTGCAAGCTGTTGCTTAATGGCGAAGCTGAGGGTTCTCTCGGGGAAGGATGTGCTAAGCACGTTCCTCGGCTTCGGCTTTATCCGGTTCTCGTAAAGAGGTAGTCACTTTAAGCTGCGCCGCGTTCTGCCAGACGGTCGCCATCTTGACCTTGGCGATCATCTATCACGGCTGGTGGTTGTGCGGATCGAAACATGTAGGTTCACGGAACGAAGACCACCAGTGATTCCTTAACACCTTCAGTCGGCGAGTCTTGAAGGTCAACACTTATATCAATCCAGAGTCCATGCGAATGAGTTTTTGAGACCACCAGCAGCCCGTCCGTTCTCGAGTCTAAACTCAGAATGACCAAAGCGCGCTAGCGAAGCCGGTGTTGGCGCGGTAGTTGTTGTTGATGCTGAACAGGCCGAAGTCTTCCTTATATCCGTAATATTGGTAGCCCACGTTGAACCGCAGCTTTTCGTTGTAGCGGTACGAAACGCGCGCGAGTGGAGACTGGTAACTCAACGGGAACGTCTGCACCGAATACAACAGCCGATCCACGGCGGCACCGGTCGTGATGGCGCTGGCGCGCCCATCGCCCACGTCGCGCGTGATGTTGTAGCCCACGAAAAGGTCGGCCTTTTTGGCGAGTTGGAAGCGCGCACCCATCGTGCCGGAGTGAATGTTGCTGACGTACAATGATTGGCGATCCGAGACGAGTTGCGGACGTGGCGACCCGGCGAAGAAAGCCAGACCGCCGAGCGTATCGAGGTGCAGCCTGGCGTAGCTTGCGTCGAAAGAAAGCCATGGGCGGGCCGCCCAGAAAACATTTCCCGTATAGTTCCTGGCGCGTGAAGAATAAGAGCTGAGCGTGATGGAATTGTTGTTGTAGTTCTGCCGGTATTGCGCACTGGCCTGCAAATTTTTGTGCCGGTATTGCGCGCGCGCGGAAATGGCGTGGTAGTTGCGTTCGCTGACAATGGTGAACGGGTTATCGTTGCGCCCCACCTCCGCTTCCACATGCAAGCGCAGCGGATGCAGCGGGTTCCAATTCAAGCCCGCGACACCGGCGTGCAGGTGGTTTTCTTGCCGGGCGGAGACGCCGTCGAACGCTTCGGGCGGCGCGGCGGTATCTTCAATCGAACGAATCAACCGGTCTGAATAGTGGTAGCCAGCATAGGCGCTGAACCGGCGGCTGAACTCGTAACGCGCATCGGTGGAATTGGTGAAGAGCCGGATACCCAGGAATTGAAAGTTTAAGACGCTACCGCTTTGGCTGGCGTTGTCGAATTGCTGGAAGAAATTGTTGCCGTCGATGCGCGTGTTGGCGAACGAGGAGTTGTTCACTACAGTCAGCTTGTCGGTGGCGAAAATACTGAGGGAAGCGTCGCCCGTGGTGACCGGTCGGCGAGCCGTGCCAGAAACAATAATCTGGCGATTCTGGTTGCCGCCGAACCGGTCCGTGCCCAGGGCGGTCTCATTCAAGATGAAGTTGCGTTCGCCACCCGCATAGGTGAAGCGGCCATTCACCGCGAACCGGCGACGCTCGGCGAAGAGGCTGACCAACCAGCCGGGCGTCTGGCCATGATAAGGTTCGCTCTTCGAAAAGAGTGTGACCACGGTGGGGTCCAGCGGGTTATCGGTGCGTGTTGGAGTGTTCAAAAAGTAAGGCGTATCTTCTTTGAAAAATTCCCAGCGCCGCATCACGTGCAGCCGGATTTTGTGGAACTCGAACTCGCCGCCCAGGCGGTAAGTATTGAATTCGCGCTTGATGTTTGTAAAGAATGGAACCACTCCGCTGCGGCCGTCGAATAGCTGTTGGCTCGAAAGGCCGGGGCCGGCTTCGGTGTTGCGGCCATACCCCAGCAGTCCTTTGTAATGGCGGTTCGGGAACAGTGTCAGGTCGTGATCCTGCCAGCGGTACGTGGTGTCGCGCAGGTGTGTGCCGTTCGCCACCACAAGGCCGGGATTGTAATAGGCATTTTGCCGCCACGTCATGTCGTATTCGTACAGGCGATTTTTGCGGACGCGCAGCATGGCCGATTCATACGGGTCGTTACCCAGACCCTGCGTGGTGAGAGTCAGCTCATCGAAATACCGGGCACGTCCGTTTTTCGAATGCAGAATCAGATTGGTGCCCAGCAGGCGGATTCCGTTGCCGTAGTTCACATCGCTGCGGTATTCGCCGCGATTGCCGCCCACTTCGCTGAACCGGTAACCCAGTTCCCAACTTTGCACCACATTGTAAACGCCGCGGCTATCGCCATCCACCGCACCCACAGCTTCACGGGTTGGCGTGACCGGCTGCTGCGCCTGCAAGCCGAGGGCGAGGGATGCCGCAATCAGGAATCGAGCGGTCATCTGAAGAACCTGGGATCGCTATTCGATCCGTGAATCCGCACGTGGCAGGTGGTGCACTTCTGATAGCGCGGATCGAGCATGTTATGCGAGCTGCTCTGTGTGGGCACACCCCCGTTCGAGCGCCCGAACGTGCCCGCGCCGTTGTGGCACTC
>JBBROT010000404.1:0-3609 GCA_038229155.1 Bryobacterales bacterium
CTTCGTGCAATCAAGCGCGACCATGGTGGCCCCGGCTTCGACAAGCGCCCGTGCCAATTCGAAAGTCGGCGTGATCAGGATCTTGCCATCGGAGTGCAGCACTTTCTCGATTCCGATAAGGGGAAGATCGATTGCGGCACGGATGGCACGGATATCGGCAGGGCCGTTCGCACGAATAGCACCGGCTCCGCCTGCAAGCGCCGCCAGCGCGAACCGGTCCATGTGGCCGAAGAACGCATCCTCCGGGTCGGCTTGGCAGGAGACTATTAGCTTGCCTTCGAAGCTCATGCGCCCATTCGCGTAGAGCCCGCGCAGAGCAGTGTCGCGATCACAAGCAAAGCCAAGCCCTGCTGCATACGGGACCTGGCGCCAGCGGGAGCCGACTTCCATTCGCCCAGCAGCAGACCCATGACATTCGCGACAATCAATCCGGCTGCCAGGCTCAGGGGCCAGCCGATGGAAGGTCCAATGTCACCCAACTTCGGGACAGCTGCCCCATAAAGAAAAATACTGCCGCCCCACAGCAGGCCCATAATGGTGGCCAGCATACATCCCCGTGCCGCCCCTTGCCCAAAGGTGAGTCCGCCCGTCTTGTTCCGGTTCATCAGAAACAGGCAGTATGCCGCATTGGGAATCGCTCCCGCGCCCAGCATCAGTAACCATATGCAATTGGTGGAGGTGAACTCGCTGTAACCCATGGCCTTGCTGGTGGCCGCGATGGGCAGAGCTAAAGCAAACCCGATATTGAAAATAGCTGACATCACACCCGCCGCAACAGCAAAGAGATATCCACGGACCGGCACTTTGGATTCGTTCGCCAAAGCCGCTGTGCGGTCCCGCAACAGGCCCGCCGAGCCGCACAGGGAGACGCCGATCAGAAATGCGGCAACTCCGGCCAACAGGGTGATCACGCGCGGACTCATACGGAAGTCTCCGGCCATAAACAGGGGCACCAAAGAGCCGAAGGCGGAACTGATACCGATGACGAGACTGTTCGCGATGGAAACGCCAAGCGAATGAACACTCTGCCCGAATGAGATAGCACCGAAGCCCCACGCAAAGCCGAACGCCAACGCCGCAATCACCGCGCCTTGCGGGCTGCGAGCGAAAACATCACGAACGTTGGGAACTGCCGGAAGCACGATGCAGAAAGGCATCACGATGCAGGCCACCACAATGAAGATCAGCCAGGTGTTCTCCCATTTCCAGCGCGACTGCAACTTCATGGGCGCGGTAAAAAGGCCGTTGCATAGCCCGGAAAAAAGCGCGAGCAGGATGCCGGCGTTCATCATCGTTTATGCAGCATAGCTCATGCCGGTTGGTTTACACTACAGCGTGGCCCTCAGCCGCCGATCCCTTCTTGCAACAGCTTTAACAGCCCCGGCTCTGGCGCAACCCGCGGCCGTGAAGCAGAAGCCCCGCGTCGCGTGCATCTTAAACGCCTATTTCCCGAACTCCCATTCAGATGTCTTCGTAAGCCGTCTGCTCGATGGGTATCGCTTAGATCATGCCTGGCACGATCCTCGCCTGGATACGGTTTCTTTCTATGTTGACCAGTTCCCGGCGAACGACATGGCGCGCGAACAGGCAGAAGAGCACGGCATCCGGATCTTTCCCACCGTCACCGAAGCGCTCCGTATGGGCGGCTCGCGGATCGCGGTGGACGCCGTTGCTGTGATTGGCGAACATGGCAATTACCCTCGCACGGAACGCGGCAACTACAGGTACCCGCGATGGAGATACTTCGATGAGATAACGCGGACCATGCGGGAAGAGGGCCGCGTACTGCCGATGTACCAGGATAAGTACTTCGCGTATGACTGGCCGGACGCACGCCGCACCTACGACCGCGTTCGGGAAATGAAGATCCCGTTCCTGTGTGGATCCACCGTTCCGCTTACGTGGCAACGCCCTCTGCTCGATCTGACGCGTGGAATTACTTACTCTGAACTGCTCACCACGTCTTACAGCGATATCGAAGAGCATTCTTACCACGGGATCGAGCTGCTGCAATCCATGGCAGAGCGGCGCGCGGGCGGCGAGACCGGTGTGGCGCGGGTGCGTTGGATGAAAGGGGACGCTGTGTGGCAGCTTGCACAGCAAGGCGAGTGGTCTCGCGACCTTCTGGATGCTGCCCTGGCCACCCGCGTGAACCGCGTGCCCCCCGGCCTCAGTGAGGCGGAAGCGTTCCTGATCCGTTACCGCGACGGTCTGCGAGCGGCGGTGCTCCATCTGAACAGCCAGACCCGCGACTATCTATTTGCCGCCCGCGTGCGGGACCGCCAAGCCCCTGTTGCGTCCTGCTTCTATCTCCAGCTCGACCTGCACAATCATTGGAGCTTCATGGTGCGGAACTTCGAAGACCTGGTGCTCACCCATCGCGAGCCGAACCCGATTGAGCGAACCCTGGTGGCGAACGGCATCCTTCTGGCTGGATTAGAATCGAGACTTCGCGGAGGCGGATGGGTCGATACACCGGAACTCGCAATCTCTTACTGATAGTGCTTTGCATGGTGCCCGCGCGGGCGGTGGAGTATTCCGTGCTGGACGTGCAAAACGTACCACTCACGGGCGATCCACTACGTGCGGTGATCCGCGTCGTCATTCCTGATCGCGTTCCGGAAGTTGCGTGCGACGTACTGGTGGCTGGTGCTGGAATGGGCGGTATCGGAGCCGCGCTCGCCATCTCCGAGCGGGGTCACAGTGTGTGCCTCACTGAAGAAACCGATTGGGTCGGCGGGCAGGCAACCGCAGCCGGAGTTTCCGCACTGGACGAGAACAAGTTCATCGAGCTCTCCGGCGCAACACGGAGCTATCGAGCGTTTCGCAACGGCATTCGCGAATGGTACCGCGCCAAAGGCAAGCTGACAGCGGCGGCTGCGGCTTGGGAGAATCTCAACCCCGGCTCCTGTTATGTCTCGGCCTTGTGTTTTGAACCGAAGGCGGGCGTAGCCGTTCTGGAAGGCATGCTGCATCGGCCGGGAATCACGACGTATCCGCGTACCGCGGTACTGGCGGTCGAAAGGCAAGGGGCAACCATCAACTCCCTACTGGCCTACCGGTTTGCATCGCGCGAAGTGATTCGCTTCCGCGTGAGGTTCGTCCTTGACGCAACCGAGATGGGCGATCTGCTGCCGCTCGCAAAGATTCCGTACATTTCCGGCGCTGAGCCCAAAGGGCAAACGGGCGAACCCGATGCGCCCGCGAAAGCCAACCCCGCGTGCGTGCAGAGTTTCACTTATACCTTCGCGGTAGAACATGCGGGGCAGCCTGGCCCGCTTGCCGCAAAGCCAGCGGATTATGACCGCATATTGCAACGGCAGGGCTTCTCGCTGCGCGTGAACTATCCGGCGGAGTTCGGCTGGAAGGGCGTGTTTCAGTACCGCATGTTCGGTGAGGATCCTCCGATACCGAACAATATGTCTCCTGGGCCCTTCTTCTCTTGGCGGCGGCTGGTGGATAGCCGCAACTTCGCGGATGGTGCCAGGCGCGACCTGGCCCTTATGAATTGGCCCCGGCAGGACTACGCCGCGGAGTCGCCGCTGGACCGCGAACCGGCGGCGCTGGCCAGGATTTTTCAGCGCGCGAAACAGACCGCTTCGGCCTTTC
>JBBROT010000405.1:0-3605 GCA_038229155.1 Bryobacterales bacterium
AAACGATCACGAAGAGCGCGCGGGACATGGATTCGAACTCGCCGATGAGGAGATCGAACTGGACGGCTTTGCCATCGCTGGTGAAGGCGGTGACGCCGTGGAACTCGGGCGAATCGAATTGCTTTTGGGCGAGTGCTTTCTGGAAGGAATCGGAATTCCAGGGCTGCAGGAGGGTGGGCAGAGAGGCGGTTTGTTTTTGGGCGAGGCCCAGGAGCGACTCGGCCATGCGATTCCAACCGGCCAGGGAGAGATCGTCCTGATGGATCAGGCACGCGGGCTGGGGGAGGCTGTTGAAGGCTTCCCTGGAAATGCCCGAAATGTTACTGCCCGGCCTTGGCAATTAAGTTTAACCGTATCAGGGACGAACTGGAAATCATAGCGACAAAGGTTACCATACTCCTCGCGTGAGTGTGAGGCAGTACATGTGAGACGCTGGCTTGGGTTCAGGAAAATGGGAAGCATAAGTGTCGATCGCATTACGGGGGAACAGTGGAAGGCGTTATTCGCGGCGCAAGCGGGCTACATGCTGGACGCGATGGATGTGCTGCTGTATGTATTCGCGCTGAACACGCTGAAAGCGGAGTTTCATATGAGCAATGCGCTGGCGGGCGCGATTGGGTCGATCACGTTGATTTTTTCAGCGGCGGGCGGGATATTAGCGGGCATTCTGGCGGACCGGTTCGGACGGACACGGCTGCTGGCGGCGACGATACTTTGGTACTCGTTGGCTTCGGCGGGGGCGGCGACGGCGACGAGCGTAGGGCAACTGATGGTGTGGCGGGCGCTGGTGGGCGTGGGTTTGGGAGGCGAATGGTCGGCGGGAGCGGTGCTGGTGGCGGAGACGTGGCCCGACCGGTATCGCGCGCGGGCCATCGGGTTCATGCAAGCGGGGTGGGCCCTGGGTTACCTTTTGGCGGCGGGAGTGACGGCGGCGGTCCTGCCACGGTACGGATGGCGGGCACTGTTTTTGACGGGGCTTGCGCCCGCTCTGCTGGCGTTGGTTGTGAGGCGCAGCGTGGCGGAACCGGAGGCATGGCGCAAGGCGAAGGACACGGTGAAGCCGAGTTGGAGCGCAATCTTCGGGCGACCGTTTCTGCGAGCTACGGCGTCGGCGACCGCGCTTACCACTTGCGTGTTGTTCGGCTATTGGGGATTGTTCACGTGGCTGCCGAGTTTCCTGCAGACACCACGTTCGGCGGGAGGCGCGGGGCTTACGCTGCTCGGGACCAGCGCGTCGATTGTGCCGGTGCAAGTGGGCGCATTTTTGGGATATGTCACGTTCGGGTTTGTATCCGAGCGGTTCGGAAGGCGGCCGGCGTTTCTGACTTACATGTTGGCGGCGGCGGCGCTGGTGCCTGTTTATGGGATGTCGCGCGATGCGAGGACGCTATTGTTACTGGGGCCGCTGGTGGGCTTTTTCGGATCTGGATACTTCAGTTTGTTCGGAGAGATGCTGGCGCAGTTGTATCCGGTGCAGTTGCGGGGCGCGGGGCAGGGCTTCACTTACAACGGAGGGCGGGCACTGAGCGCGCTGGCACCTTTTTTGGTGGGGATGTTGGCGGACAGGTATGGGATTGGGTGGGCGTTGCTGGTGAACTCGGCGTTCTTCTTGATGGCGGCGGGATTTATTTTTCTGCTGCCGGACCGGCCTGGGCTTTCGTGGCAAGTTTCGCGGCAACCACAGACACAGTGACGCCTCTGGCGAAGCCGGCGGCTTGGGGCTGGACGGTGGTGCGCGTGGGGTAGGGCTTGGCGAACTGGAGCGCGTAGATGGCGTTCATGTTCGGGAAGGTTGCGATGTCGTTGAGGTAGACGTTGGTGGCGAGCGCGTTGTTGAGAGACGAGCCCATGGATTCGAGCGCCTGATTGAGAGAGCGGAGCGCTTCGCCGACGGTGTCCGCCGCTTGACTGGCGCAGTAAACGGTTTGTCCCGCAGAGGCGCAGAGGACACGGCCGTTGCTGGTGTGAACGGTTTTCGAGGCGAGATTCATGGTGGCTACGCCGGTGACTCCGACCTGAACGCCGAAGGGCAAGGCAGTGGCTTCGATGACGGAGATGGCGGTTTGCGGGAATGCGGTACGGAAGCGCGATTCGACTTCGGAGGCGGGGAGTTGCGAGGTACGGTAGACATTCAAGTGAAGCAGATGCGGGCCGGAGATGCCGGCGGCGGCAAGAACGCGGGCGATGCGGCTGAGGCACATATCGATCTGCGCGGTACCGGCGCGGGGCGTGGAGTTCGCTTCGGCGTCGCGGCCGAGGATGCCGGAGAGGAAGAGCCGGTCAGCCGCGACGATGCCGGGTGAGAGGGGGACGGGGGACTTGGCGTTCGGGAGGGTAATGGTTTTGAGAGGGCCGGTTCCTCGAACGGCGATGGCGCTGATTTCTACCGGAGTTTCGAGCGGCATTTTGGAAACGCCCATGGTGGAACGAGCGGGCAGCGCACCGGTGAAGACCTCCGGATAAATTTTGTTGACGGCCGCGTAACTGTCCATGTTCGTGAGGTAGGTGTGGGTATAGACAATATTCGCGAGGGAGAATTTCGCGCTTTCGACAATGGCGCGGATGTTGTCGAGGCACTGGCGGGTTTGGGCTTCCGCAGTGGTGGGGAGATTGCCTTGTGCGTCGCGCGCGCCCTGGCCGGAGACATAGAGCACGTCTTCAAAGACAATGCCCGGACTGAAGGGGCCGACGGGATTGGAGCCGGGAGGGAAGACTAGTTGGCGCTGGGCGAAGAGTTGCGGCACGAGCAAGAGCAGAAGTAAGAACTTCACTGCTTGGGCTCGCCCGGAGGATATTCGAAGTTGATGCGTTCCTTTTCGACGACGAGAGGGCGGTTCTGAACGAAGGTGTGGATAGCTCCGATGTATTCGCCGATGATGCCGAGACAGAAGAGTTGCACGGAGGCGAAGAAGAAGAGCCCGATCAGCAGCGGGGCTGTTCCAACGGTGAAGCGATCCCAGAAGAGCAGCTTATAGACAAGGCCAATCAAGGCGGCGAAGATGCAGAGGATGCCGCAGGCGAGACCGGTGAAAGTGACGATGCGAAGGGGGACCTTCGAGAGGTTGGTGATGCCGAGCATCGCCATGTCGTAGAGCGTGTAGAAATTATTTTTCGTGATGCCCTTCAGGCGGCGGGGCTGATTGAAAAGGATCTCTTTGCGGGGCAGCCCGATTTCGGCGATCATGCCGCGGAAGTAAGGATAGGGATCGTTGAACGTCTTGATAACTTCGACAACCTGGCGATCGTACAGACCGAAGCCGGTGAAGTTTTCGTAAGTCTCGATGTTCGACATGCGATTCACAAGTTGGTAGTACTTCGTGCGAATCCAAAACATGGTCTTATTTTCATCGCTGGTCTGCTTGATGCAGAGAACGACTTTGTAGCCTTGCTCCCAGTAGCCAACCATTTCGGGGATGAGTTCGGGCGGGTCTTGAAGGTCGGCAACGAGGCCTATGACGGCATCGCCGGTGGTTTGGCGGAAGCCGTGGTGGGGGGAGCGGATGTGACCGAAGTTACGGGAGTTGGCGATGACTTTTACGTTGGGATCTTCGCTGGCGATTTGCTTCAGAAGTTCGAGCGTGCGGTCAGTGGAGGCGTTGTCAATG
>JBBROT010000406.1:0-3596 GCA_038229155.1 Bryobacterales bacterium
CGGAGCGTACACCCGTTTCCCATTGGCGTTGAGATACTCGCCCATCGCCTCTTGCAGAAAGAACGATTCGTCATAACTGCTTTTCAGCCGGTCATAGTAATCGGGAATCGCGTCCAGAATATGCCGGTTCTCAAACGCTCGCGCGCGAATCACGTCGTACCGGTCCGGCCCGCTTCCCTCGATAAACTTCCTGTACACCCAGTCGAAACCTTTGGGCGTCCAGACAGCGAATCCGCATAGCCGCTTCGCCTTTGCATCCCTCAGGCGGCCTTCCAATCTCAGCCAAGCCTCTTCGCGTGTGTAAGTCAACTCATCCAGCCCGAACCACGCCACGTTAGTTCCCCGCAACCGCTCGAACTCATCCATCGCGCGGAACAAAATCTGCGAGCCGCTCTCCTTCATCGTCAACACACCGTCGGACTTATTCAAAGTGAACGGTAAGTCATTTGTCTCTAAAATCTCTAAGAAGGCGGCCTGTGTGGCGTCTCGTAACATCGGGTAAGTGGGTGCGCCAATCAGGCCCGTTCTACCGGCATTGATGTAAGAAAGCCGGATCGCCTCATGGCAGAGCGCTTGACTTTTTCCCGAACCGATCGGCCCCGAAAATCCCTTGAAGCGAGCATTACTGATGTGGAACTCGCGCTGCGATTCCAGTGGCTGGTAAACTATAGCTCGGTGGTGTACTCCGTCTCGCTCAATAAGTCGACCCATGTCAGTTTGATGTGATTGATGTGCTCGTGAACCATCTCCCGCTGCAAA
Source organism: Bryobacterales bacterium (assembly GCA_038229155.1). GTDB lineage: Bacteria > Acidobacteriota > Terriglobia > Bryobacterales > Bryobacteraceae > JALYXI01. Next base: position 760 of record JBBROT010000406.1, read on the forward strand.
TCCAGCAGGCGAACGAAGTCCCCCACGCTCGGCTTGATTTCACCTTCTTTCAACTTGCTGGTCATCGAAGCGATCGCAACCGAGACTGCTTCAGCAACGCTCCCGGTCGGCAATGGTTTCTGCTTTTGTGTTCGTTTCAGTCTGTAACTCCTCCGGGGGCGGCGTTCACAAATCAACTCTCCCGACACAAACCTAGCACCGGCGTAGTGCGCACTAAGTTCCGTGCTTTGTCTAACAACAACAAAACAAAAGAAATACAGTTTGTCGCGGACCTGTGACTGGCTTTTCGCCCTTCGCCGAAAGTGGCGGAATTACTCCGTTCTTGGGTCTTCCGGCCACGAATGGCGCGGGTATCTCCGGCACAGTTCCCGCCTCACTTGCGGGTAGAGCCGTTCCCAAAATCCCGCAAGATCGGTCGTAGTCTGCACAGGCCGCTGGTTCGGTGCCAATAAGTGCACAACCAAAGGTACCCGCCCTCCCGCCACCTTTGGCGTCTCCCGCATTCCAAAGAAATCCTGCAGCCGCGATTCCACCCACGGCGATTGCCCTTCTCGATACCGCACCCGCACCGTCCTTCCCCGCGCCAGTCGCAACCGCGCCGGAGCCATTTGCTCCAGTGCCTCCCGCCCCGTCGCTCGCTCCAGTTCAGCCGGCAACTCTGCCGCAAACTTCCGCGCCTCCGCAAACGACCGCGACCCATACGCCAGCCTCCGCAACGCGTCACGAATTGCCTCGTCATCTATGTCGCGCACCTCGCCCCACTGCGAAGCGAAGCGCACCCGGTCGCGCATCTCCGTCAACTCCTCCGCCGGAAGAAACGCTTCCAATCCGCGCGCCAGCATTTCGTCCACCAGCAGTTCCGCCGCGCCCGCCGCATCCGGCTGGCCCTGCCGGTTCTCAGACAGCACTAACTCCCCGTAGTACATCCCGCTTACTTGCTCCACACGCTCCGCTCGCCTGTTCCACTCCACCCGGTCCCGTTCCGTCACACGGTCAGCCATCTGATCGATCAGCCACTCGGGCTCAATCGCGCACCGCAATCGCACCGTCGGCAGCGCATTCTCCGCACGCTCCTCCGCATCCAGTGCCACCAGAAATGCCCCAGGCGTGCCCTTCGATTCCGCCGCGGTTCCGTTTGCCAGCATCACCACCGAATCGCTCCGCTGTTGCCCCACGCGATCTGGAAACGCGGCCAGCGCACACGCCTCCAACATTCCCGTGTCGGCCCCACGCACTGCCCCCAACACGCGCCGAAGTTGCTTCGCCACAGCCTCTCCGCGGTTCCCCAGCGGCATCTCCAAAGCCTCATGCAGTTCGCTGCTCCCCGCGCGTTCCCCGCTACTCAACAGCGCCGCCAGCTTCACGCCCTCGTCTTGCACCCCGCGCCGTGTCGCCTCCAGCAGCAACCGCGCCACCCTCGGATGCACCGGCAACGAAGCCAACCTTTTCACCTCTGCATCGCTTGTCGCGCCCAAGCTCCTCAGTAACTCCTCCGCCTGAGCCACCGCCGCCGCCGGCGGTTCGTCCAGCCACTCCAAATCGTCCGTGCCCAGGCCCATCGCCCGCAATTGCAGACACAAGCCCGAAAGCTCCCGCCGCAATATCTCCGGCTCTTCCTCCGCCTTGCGCCGCACAAAATCTTCGCCCGAATACAAGCGCACCACTCGTCCCGGACCCATCCGCCCCGCCCGCCCCGCGCGCTGCACAGCCGAAGCTTGGCTCACGCGAGCCACCCGCAACACCGGCAGCCCTGTCCACGGTGAATCGCTCGCCACGCGCGCCAGTCCGCTGTCCACCACCGCGTCCACGCCCTCAATCGTCACCGAACTCTCGGCCAGGTTCGTCGAAAGAACCACCTTCCTCCCAGGCCCTGGCCGCAGCGCATCGTCCTGTTCCGCCGCCGAAAGCTCCCCAAACAATTCCGCCACTCGAAAGCTTCCGCCCGCGCTTGCCCGCAGCAAACGCGCCGCCCGCCGAATCTCCGCCGCACCCGGCAAAAACGCCAGCACGTCCCCTCGGCTCCCGTCTTGCATACAAGCCTCAGCCGCGCGCGCCACCTGCTCTTCCATGGTTCCAGAACCGCTACCCGCATAGCGCACCGCCACCGCGTGCAGCCGCCCCTCTGATCGCAAAATCGGACAGTCCCCCAGAAACTCAGCCACGCGTCGCGCATTCAACGTTGCCGACATCACCACCAACCGCAGATCCCTTCGCTTCGTTCGTTGCAGACGCCGCAACAAAGCCAGCGCCAGGTCGCCTTCTAAATGCCTCTCGTGAAACTCATCCAGCACCACGGTCTGAATTCCGCGAAGATCCGGGTCGCGCAGCAACCTCCGCGTCAACACGCCTTCCGTCACGAACAGCAGCCGTGTCCCGGGCCCCGCAACTTCTTCGAAGCGCACTTGATAACCCACCGTCTCACCCACTCGTTCGCCACGTTCCGCCGCCACTCTCTGCGCCGCCAGGCGCGCCGCAATCCGCCTCGGCTCCAGCACAATTACGCGCCCGAATTGCAAACACGTCACTGGCACTCGCGTGGTCTTGCCCGCGCCCGGTGCCGCCTCAATCGCCACACTTCCGCCGCTTTTCAGCGCCTCCACCACCCCCGGCAGCAGTTCATCTATCGGTAGCGTGTCGAACGTATGCAATAGGCCCTTCGTTCACCAGCCTCGCACGCGCCGCATGGTATAAATCTTTCTTGTCCCGCTCTGATGAAATCCATTAGCATCCTCACCGCCTGCTACAACGAGGAACTGAATGTGCGCGAAGTCTACAACCGTGTCCGCGCCGTCATGGTTGGATTGAATCGATACACCTACGAGCATCTCTTCATTGAC
>JBBROT010000407.1:0-3586 GCA_038229155.1 Bryobacterales bacterium
CGCGGCTCCGGCTCATCAGATTGATCGCACCGATATTCTGCCCCGCCGCGCCCAGCAGCTCTCTGATTCGCCGCGCGGCTCCCTCCAATTGTTCGTTCGAATCCAGCACAAACAACAGTGCACCGCTGCGTTCCGCTATCCCCTGAAGCGCGATACTGGCATCCACCACAATCCCCAGATTCGATTGCGAAAACAAGCCATCCAGATACGGACCCGTACCCCACCGGAACGCCTGCGCCGCGCCCGCCTGCGGAAACGTCCGCATGTACGATTCGTAAAGTTCACCACCGGGCAGCACCGCCTTCAGCGACATCACAGCGGCAAAGTGGTCCGTCATCGGCGTCACGCCAAAGCCGCGTTCCAACGCATTCGCAACAACGCTGCACGAAGGGCCCGCGCCCGTCACCGGCACCATGAACGGCAGCCCACGCGACGTTAAGTACTCGCTGAGTTGCCCCTGCGTAACGCCTGGTTCCAGCGTCACCACGCCCAGATCCTCATCGAACGCCAGAATCCTGTTCATCGCGGACAGGTCCACAATCACGCCCGGCGAACGAACCGGCACTGACGTTCCATAGCCCCAGTTGTGCCCAGTGCTCAGCGGATAAATCGCAATGCCGAACCGCTGCGCAATCCGCGCCGCATCCCGCACCTGCTCCGTATTCATCGGTCGAATCGCCACCGGTATCTCGCCCGCGAAGCTGCTTGTGTCCGTGTTGTACCGGTCCGTCTCCGTCGCCACGCGGCTCTCGCCCAACGCTTCCCGCCACGCAACGATGGCTTGGTCCAGTGACGTACGCGCGATCACTTGCATGGCATGCCTCCCAGCTGCAGAAACATGCGCAACCGCTGATAATCGGCCCTGCGCTCACGCGGCAAGTCTTGAATATCTTCTCCGCCATGCGCAGCCGCACCTTCCGGAAAAGGTGCCATCAGCACCACCATCATCGGGCTCACCGCCGTCGAATAAAGCGAAACGCGCTCCTTCAATCCAGGCGTCAACGCCGTGCTGAATTCCTCCGTCGAAAACGCCGCCCGCAATGACGCGCGATAGTCATGCTCCAGCCTCGGCTCATCCAGCGGAACTGCGCGCCTCACGAAATACTCAATCGATTTCACGCTTTTCAGCCGCCCGAAATCCGCCACGAAAACGCGCGCCCCCGGTGCCATCACCCGTTCCATCGCCTGAAAGCAACGCCGCAGATGAGCAGTATCTGGCAAGTGGTGCATTGCCATTGACGACAGCACCACATCCACGCTTCCCGTTTCCACGGATGACAGATCCGTCATGTCATCCATGCGCAGTTCCACGTTGCTGCTATCCAAACTCCGCCGAGCTTCCTCAATCATCGGCCGCGAATAATCCACACCGATAAAACTGGCCCCGCTGTTCAAAGCCGCAATCCGCCCCAGCAACTGCGCTGGCCCGCACCCCAGATCCAACACGCGATCGCCCGGCCGTAGCATTCTGCATGCGTGTTCCACATAAAACGCATGAACGCCTGAAAGGATTCCGTTGGGCTGCCCAGCTCGCGCAAAGGCCTCCACCGCCTCGTCCAGATCCATCACCAGGTCGGGCTCAGGCTCGCGCTCGAACTGCTCTAGCGTGAACAACTCGCGAAGCACGGTCGCCAGCAACAAGTGGGTGTTGCTCCTTAGCCCGGGCCGCGCGTCAACCCATCGCTCGATTGCAGATACGGCGATGAGCCAAGATCGGCGAAGCTGTACGGCGGCGGCGTCTCGCAGAAAAACTTGTGCAGATGGTTCTCCGCTTCAGCTCCGTGCGCCTTTCGATAGCGCGTTGGCGCAGTGGTCAAATCGAGCCCGATCGGAATCGATGGCGCGCCCAGAAACCGCGGGTGCCGCTTGCATTCGCCCAGCACCTCGAACAGCAGCATCCTGCTATACACGCGGCGCGACGATGGGTTCACGCATGCCACCAGGCATTCCGCGCTCCTTGCCACCGCCCAACGGAACATCGCTTGGCAGAGCATCATCGTGATCCCCACGCCGCGCCGGTCCTTCAGCACAGCCAGGCCGCCCACCTCCGCCACGCGCGCAAAGCGGCCTCGCATCTGGTTCACTTCCTCTTCATGCACAGCGTCCATGGGAAGCCCCATCTCCGAATCCATGTAGAAGGTAACGGTCCCCACAATCGCACGGTGCTCTTCCACAACGAAGATGGCCGAACCAGCCGCCCATGCTTGCGGCAGCACCTGCGGCTCCAGCGTGTTGTCCCGCAACAGCCCTTCCCGCCGGTAAACTTCCCTTTGGAATTCAACGGCGCGCTGCTGGTCCCCACGCGAGATGGCCACACTAACCATCAACTCCGTGAGCGTGCCAGAGCTGGGCAGGGCCAGCGCCGCGAAGCCTGACGGATTTTCAGTCGTCCTCATCTCGGCCTCGCGTCGCCTCGCGCCTTACTCTTTTTTCGTCAATCGCGTTTTCAGGTTCGGCGGGCTGTCCACGTGCTGATCGATCAGAATCGGATTTCCATCCGGATCCATCAGCATCAGGCTCGCCGCCCCGGTCGTGGCTTCATCAGCTTCGGTATCGAGCGAAATTCCCTTGGCCTTCAAACCCTGCTGTATTTCACGAACATCGGCAAAGTCCGTCAGCGTCTCCGTCTGCGCCGTCCACCCCGGGTTGAACGTCAGCATGTTCTTGGGGAACATCCCCTGGAACAAGCCGATCGTCGTCTCCCCATGGCGAAGAATCAGCCAGTTCTGAGTCTGGTCTCCTCCCGCCTTTTCAAATCCAATCTTTTCGTAGAACGCCCGCGACGCTTCAATATCTTTCACGGCGAGGCTGATTGAGAATGCTCCGAGATTCTGTTTCATGGGTATGCTGGGCTCCAGTATAGGTATGGCACTTCCCCTCTATCTTCTCCTCGATTGCCATAATGCCCTCGTCAACTCCACCGGCGGCTTCGTCCGCACCACAGGCATCTCCGTCACCACGCCTGTTCGCCTCATACCAACAGGCTCCGGTTTCGCCGCGCGCCCCGGCGCGCTCACCATCCATCGCACCGCCGCCACATCCTTAAGCGCCCGTCCCCGCATCGCCACGCCGAATAAAAATGCCTTCAACACATCCGCCGCGCAGAGTGGAATGTGCCTGTACGCCTCATGCCATCCCGCCCTTCTCAACGCGTACAGCCTTATCTTCGCGAAGAAGAGTAAGCATCTCGCAAAATCCGCCGGCATCTTTGTTTCCGCGGGTCCGGAGAGCTTCCAGTTCACAGTTTCACCATACCGGTTCGGTATCTGGCTCGAAGGCAGCGGGCCCAATCGCTTCGATGCGATAGGCAATAACGCCTTCAAAGATTTGAATCGCGACGCGCCATCCTCAAGCGCTCGCAACAGCACCTTCACTCCCACCCGGTCTGAAATATATCCGCACAGCCACGAAGGCAGCAACACATAAAAATAAAATGCCGACGCGCAATGCACCCGCAGATGCGATTGAAACGGATCGGCTATCACTTCGTACAACGTGCTGATCTCATACTGAAGAGAATTTCGTATCGTCTTATACAGCCGCTGCAGATCGTCCACGAACTCTTCCACGCGGCGCTGCCGCCGGA
>JBBROT010000408.1:0-3586 GCA_038229155.1 Bryobacterales bacterium
CACCCGGATTTCATTGGCGACGCCGAACACGCGCACGGTTTGTTCGCGCAGATTATCGCTGATGGCCGTGATGCCGTCGGATTGTTCGATGGAAAATTTGGTGATCGGGAAATATGATTTGTCCAGGCCTACCAGCGAAATGTCGGTACCGTGCAGGGTGGTGATGAAGGGCAGCTTGCGGGTCGGCGCGATCATCTGCCGGGCAAGCATGGCGGAGATGGAATGCGGAATCGCGTAGTGAACGTGCAGCAGATCAAGACCGCACACTTCCGCCACTTCGGCCATGCGTGAAGCCAGCGCCAAGCAGTAAGGCGGGTATTGAAACAGGGGATATTCGGAGACGGCCACCTCGTGATAGAAGATGTTGGGCAGGCTGGTATCGAGCCGGATGGGGTTGGCGTAGGTGATGAAGTGAACCTCATGCCCGCGCACGGCGAGTTCGAGGCCCAGTTCCGTGGCCACGATGCCGCTGCCGCCATAAGTGGGATAGCAGGTGATGCCTATCTTCATTGGAGTTCTCCCGTTCCAATCTGGCCGTGAAGGTTTTCATCGGGCCGGGCAACATCGCCGCCGCCGAACCAGAATCGATCGCCCAGTACCGTGGCGTCGCAGAGCACCTTGGCATTCCACGGTTCCTGGCCTTTGAGCGCCGCGCCCACCTCACTCCAATGGACGCCGTCGCCGGATCGCATGAGCGCGAGCGTTCGGTTTTCGTGTGCATCGCGCCCCGTGTACAGCATCCAATAGGCGCCGCCACGTTCCCACACCGCAGGCTCGCCCAAGCCATTTTCGGTGGGGTCGCCGGAACCGGGTAGTGGCAGGGTGACGATTGGGTTCGCGCGCAGCTTCGTCCAAGTGACACCATCGCGCGAACGAGCCAAACCCAACTGCTGCTGCCGTGCGCGGTTCTGGCCCAGATAGTACATGTAAAACCAGCCGTCCTTGCGAATCACAAAGGGGTCGGCGACGGCGCGCTCGTCCCAACTCATATAGGGCCCTAGCGGGAGCACCGGTTGCGGGTCTTTGCGCCATGTTTTTCCATCGGCGGAACGCGCCAGCCCGATGCGTGGGTTCTCACGATTGCCCGCCTGATACCAGTACCAAAGCTCCTCGCCTACGGTGAGGGCGGCACCATTCGCAGCGATGTACGCGCCCTCCCAGGTAGCTTTATCGGGAGACAACACCTTGCCCATCATGCGCCAGGTCACACCGTCGGCGGAGGTGGCAAGGCCCGTGTGCCAGGTCTGGCCATCGAAGCCGGAATACAGGTTTTGAAACTCGCCATGGAACCACACGACGGAGGGGTTCAACGCGTCTTGCCGGTTCCAATCGCCGGGACTAATTACGGGCCGCTGTTCGAAGTGAAGAATGGGCGCTGAAGCCGTTGCCGCACCTGGCAGGATAGGCAGCGTGAAATCCGCATACCCGCCGCACGCCAGCGCACAGAGACTAGCGCCGATACAGAAACAGAGTGTGGCTGCGGCCTTCGCCGTCATCGTCTATAGTTTCCGTTTTCGTGGGTGTCCACCCGCGAAATTCGAAATCGTGAGCCACTACGCGCGCGCCCTTCTTCAACTGCCGCTCTAGCATGGGGCGCACTTTGTCGTTCGAACTGGGCAGAAGGTAAACCGTGATCAGGTCCGCGCTGGCATAGTTCTGGGCGAAGATGTCGCCGTGTATAATTTTGGCGCTCCCCTGCAGGTTCAGCTTGCGGATCTTGGCATCGCTCTGTTTGACCAGGTCCTTATCGTATTCGACGCCAATCGCGTTCGCATGATACTTGCGCGCCGCCAGAATCACAATGCGGCCATCGCCGCTGCCCAGGTCATACATCTTTTCCCCCGCGCGCAGTCCACCCATCTCCAGCATCTTATCGACGATGGTTTCGGGCGTCGGGTAATAGGGCGCCAGCTTTTCGACGGCCCCGGTGTGTTCCTGATCCTGGCCAATGGCAAACAGCAGAAAGAGTACGCACGCTTTCATTCGGCTACCGTCCTCCACCCACGGCGCGAAAGATCGAAGTAAATCACCAGGCTGGCCACAAAGGCAACCAGCAGGAACGCAATGCCGGTCATGGTCTCCTGCAAGATAATTTTACCGGTGCCGAAGAGCGCGCCGTAAATCAGGGCGCAGCCGCAGAGCCAATCGAGCAGGTTCCACCCGAAATCGCGCGCGGGCGGCACATCGGTGGCGAGCTTTGCGATCGGCTTCCAGCCAAGTTCGCTCGGTCTGACGCGACGGTAAAATGCTTCGAGCTTCGCCACTGGTTCGGGCGAGGTAGCAAACGTTACCGTCAGCCAGACTACCGTGGTGATGGCGACCGTGATGAGCATGATGTGCGCGAACTGCACGGGGTCGTCACTGTTCAGACCGAACACGGCTTGCAAAACGATGGAGACGATGAACGCGCTGATCATGGAGGATACTTCGCTCCAGGCGTTGATACGCCACCAGTACCAGCGCAGAATCAGCACGGTGCCGGTGCCCGCGCCGGTTAAGAGAAGCAGCTTCCAGGCGCCGCTGATGGAATCCATGTAGCGCGTGATCACGGCGGAGCAGATGGTGAGCAGCACGGTGGCAAGCTGCGAGGCAATCACATAATGACGGTCCGTTTCGCTGGGCTTCCAGAAGCGCTTGTAGAAATCGTTTACCAGGTAGCTGGCACCCCAATTCAACTGGGTACCGATAGTGGACATGAACGCCGCCATGAAGGCCGCCACCATCAGGCCGCGCAGATACGGGGGCAGATAGTCGATCATCACGCGCACGTAGCCGGTTTCGGGGTCGGCCAGATTCGGGTAGAGAATCACGGAGGCGAGACCCACCAGAATCCAGGGCCAGGGGCGCAGAGCGTAATGCGCGATATTGAACCATAGCGTGGCGAGAAGGGAGTGCCGCTCATCCTTCGCGCTGAACATGCGCTGCGCGATATAGCCGCCGCCGCCCGGCTCCGCGCCCGGGTACCACGTGGCCCACCAGTTGACCGAAATGTAGACCAGAAAGGTGATCATCGGCATCCAGGCGGAGTTTAAATCTGGCACGAAACTGAGCGCCGAACCGGCGGTACCGGTGGCAAGACCTTTGGCGTGATCGATGGCGGCCAGCTTCAGCTTCATCTCTCCGATGCCGCCGACGGCATTCACCGCCGCAACCGCCAGCACGATGACCATCGTCATCTTGACCACGAATTGGAACATGTCCGTGACCAGTACTCCCCACAGGCCGGAAAGAACGCTGATGGCGGCGGTGAGCGCGATGATGCCCACGACAATCAGGAGCGATTCATCTTTGCCGACGCCCAGCACCAGCATCAGGATTTTGACCATGGCCAGATTGACCCAGCCCAGGATGATGCAATTGATGGGGATGCCAAGGTAGAGCGCGCGGAAGCCCCGCAGGAAAGCGGCGGGCTTGCCGGAATAACGCAGTTCAGCGAATTCCACGTCGGTCATCACGCCTGCGCGGCGCCAGAGCCGGGCGAAGAGGAATACCGTTAACATGCCGCTCGCGACAAAATTCCACCACAGCCAGTTGCCGGCGACCCCGTTACGCGCCACCATGCCCGTGACCGCGAGCGGCGTATCGG
>JBBROT010000409.1:0-3582 GCA_038229155.1 Bryobacterales bacterium
CGAAATTTCCGTCGAGTTCTGATGCGCTTGAAACTCCTGCAACCCCGCAACGACAACTTTCGCAAGATGGCTCTTCTTGAAACGGTCTGCAATCTTTACGGCTTCGTCGAGCTTACCTTCGCGGAGCGCGCCAGCAACCGCGGGAGCAAACGCCCGGGACTGCTTCTTCGCCGCGTTGTAAGCCATAAGGCGATCAATCATGACACCGATCGACCACGCCGACATAATGAACATCACGATAACGACCGCTTTGGCGAGATTACCCATATTGTTCCAGAGCGAGCGGGGGTCCCAACCGGGGGCGGCAGCTTCCTGTAGAAGCATGAACGCCCAAACCTGTGCCTGTAGAAGCATTTTTCCTTGTCTCCTGCGAGTTAATTTAATTACCTGGACTGCTGTTACGAATTGTTACGTTACTACTACTTTTGAGAAACAACGTTTACTGGTTGAGTGTAAAGTTTACGTCGATGGTGGTGATAACGTCCACCGGCTCACCGTTAAGGAGCGTGGGTTTGTAGACCCATTGCTCCACCGCCTGAGTGGCCGCGGTAACCAGAAGCGGGTGTCCCGAGACGAACTGCAGATTCTGAATGTGCCCGTCCTTGCCGATGACCGCGTTGAAGCGCACGGTGCCCTGGATGCGGGCTTGGCGAGCGAGCGGCGGATAAGGGGGCTTGACCTGGCGAATGATGTTGGCGGCCTGAACGTTTCCACCCACGCGAATGGACGAGGGCGTTTTCGGCTTTTCAACAACCTTCGGAGGAGGAGGGGGAGGGGGCGCGGCGGAGGGGATACCGCCCAGGATGCCACCGAGCACGCCGCCGCTGGTACCGCCGGGAACGCCGCCGGGAACACCACCGGGGACGCCAACCGAGGGCGGAGCGACTTCCTCTTCCTTAATCATCTTGACTTCTTTGGGGATGGTCTTGGGGGCAACCAATTGGTTGAACACCTTCACCACCTTGACGACTTTGACCGCCTGGGCCGCGGGGGGCGGCGGTGGTGGCGGCGGCGGGGGCGGAGCGACCAGCAAGCTGGTCATATTCGCCGCCTTAATCTGCTCAAAGTAAATGAGGGGGATGATCACCAATATGGCTACGGCGGCAAGCTGGACCGCGAAGGACAATAGAATCGTCCAGCTCTTATTCGTTTTTCCTACGCCTTCCACAAATGTCTGCTCAAACATTTTGGCCTCTTTCGAATTTTAAAAGTTTTGCCGTCCCCAGGGCGAACGTGGACCTGGGACGCGGCTGAATCTTACGTTACCTGGATGAAATACCCTTTCGAACTTCGCCCCCGGCGGGCTTCGCGGCACCGCCCGGCTTACCTTGCGGCATCGCCTTGGATGTGACGCTCGGAGATGCAACACCGGAAGACGTGACCCGGGGCGAAGCTCCCATCGGTGAAGCCAGCCGGCGCTTCTCCATGAAGTCGTGCCAGAAAAGTACAATCGGGCTCGCAATGAACACCGACGAATAAGTACCAACGATGATACCTACAACAAGCGCGAAAGAAAAGTTATGCAGCACCGGTCCTCCGAATAAAAATAGCGCTAGCACGGTGAGGAATGTCAGGCCGGAAGTCATGATAGTCCGGCTCAGGGTCTGATTGACGCTGCGATTTATGACATCGTAGAGCGGCTCACGGCGGTTCATGCGCAGATTCTCACGGATACGGTCGAAGATGACGATGGTGTCATTCATCGAATAACCGACTAGCGTGAGCAGCGCGGCAATGACGGTGAGATCAATCTCTTTATTGAAGAGCGAGAAGATGCCGACGGTGATGATGGTGTCGTGGAAGACGGCGATGACGGCACCGAGCCCGTAGATCCACTCGAAGCGGAATGAGATGTAGGCCAGCATGCCGGCGAGAGCAAGTAGCGTTGCGCGGATGGCGTACTTGCGCAGATCGGCACCCACTTTGGGCCCGACGAAATCGACCTTTTGTAAGGCGAAGGGCGAGAGGTCGCATTCACGTTCGAGCGTCTGAATGACGGCAGGCGTTACGCCAGGCACGGCGGAGAGCTGACTGAAGCTGGTGACCACTCCGGATTGCGGCGGTGTGTTGCGGAATTGGAGGATGGCACCGATGAGCTTATCGAGTTCGGGTTCGGTTGAGGAAACGCCGCCTTTCGATAGCGGATCGCGCAGGCGATCTTTGAGCATTTGCGAACTGGCATTGTTGAAATCGAGCTTGCCCGACCCTGGATGCCCGAAGGTCTTCTGAAGAGTATCGAGCACAATCTGGCGATTGCGCGTGGCGACGGTGTTGTCCTCGCCTTCGGTACCGATGGAGACTTGATTTTCGCCGCCGATGAACCTCTGCACCGTGGGCGCGCCATTGAGTTTGCCATCGAGCGCGGCGCGGATCTTCGCTTCGTCGGGCGCTTGGGCAAACTTATAAGTCATGACAGTGCCACCCTGAAAATCGATGCCGTAGCGCGGCCCGCCTTTGACGAGCAAGCTGGCGAGACCGAAAGCGGTCAAGACCAGAGACGCGATAATGAACGGCCATTTCTTGCCGAGAAAATCGAAATTCGTATTTCTAAATAATTCCATTCGTTACTTATGCCTGCCTGTCGAAATCCAGCGGGCGGACTCTAGCGTCTAAACTTACTGACACCGTTCCCCCGCTTCTTGTTCCCGCTTCCCGCATCGTGCGGGATAAAACCGCCCGCCATGGGCGAGCGCTACATCGTTCAGCTTTGAATGTTTCAGCGGCGCTCAAGGTGCTCCATCCAGAACGCGAACCGCGCGTCCCACTTCGCCTCCGATGCGGAGATACGTTGTGAGAGGTGAATAAATAGCGAAGTGTTCACCAGGATGCCCATGAGTGCGATGCATCCGGGAACTCCGATCGCCAAATAGAGTTGTGCGTCCGTCATATCAGCCTTAAAACGCTATCACAATGAGCCCTCAAATGCTGAGGGCGGTCACCTGTTGTTTCCGCGATAGTTCGTACTCAAAAATTACCTTCGATACAAATACGGCCGTGAAGACATTGGCCACCAGACCGATGACCAGCGTAACGGCGAAGCCCTTGACGGGGCCGGTGCCGAACAGGAAGAGGAACAGGCAGGAAACGATGGTGGTGATGTGCGTATCGACAATGGTCCACCACGCTTTGCCGAAGCCGGCATCGACAGCGGCGACGACATTTTTGCCGGACCGCAACTCTTCACGAATTCTTTCGAATATCAGAACGTTACTATCCACCGCCATACCGATGGTCAGGATGATTCCGGCGATGCCGGGCAGGGTGAGCGTGGCATGGAAATAAGACAGCGCGGCGATCAGGATCACGGTGTTCAGCAACAGTGCCAGGACCGCGTTGATGCCGCTGAGCTTGTAATAAGCCAGCATGACAAGGATGACCGCGGCGAGGCCCACGATACCGGCAATAAGCCCCTGATGGATGGAATCCGCGCCAAGCGAAGGGCCCACGGTTCGTTCTTCGAGATATTGAATACCGGCGGGCAGGGAACCGGACCGCATGACCAGCGCAAGATCGCCCGCTTCCTGTTCGCTGGCGAGGCCGGTGATGCGGCCGGAATCGCTGATGGCGGCGTTGATGGTGGCG
>JBBROT010000410.1:0-3570 GCA_038229155.1 Bryobacterales bacterium
CATGTCTTCGAAGTTAGGAAAGGGATCGTTAAAGCCGGCGCGCGCAGGGGTTAAAGTGTGGCTGCGATAGAGCGCGGCATCCACCAGATTGCGCGGCCAGACGCCTTCGAAATAGGCATCCCAGAACTTGCGGCCGCGGTAGGCTTGCAGCCACTTCACTCCGGTTTCAGCGCCGCGGCGGCGTTCCACCATGCACTGGATGGTTTCGAGACCATGATAATCGTAGCTATCCACGCCGCCGTAGCAGACGCACAGGGCTTCGCGGACCGTAGCGCCCAAAGGCATTTCGACCGACGGGATGCGCCACGTGACCGGCAAGCTGGAGCCCGCCATCAATGGGAAGCCCATGCTGCGCGCGGTGTCGTACATTTCTTTCGCCCAGGCCCAGTTCCATGACAGGTGCTTGTCGTTGAACACTGGCACGGAGCGGCCGCTGGATTTGAACACGTCCACGATCTGCTTGAAAAACTGGTAGCGGGGATACTGTACCTGGCCTTTATCCGTCTTCGGATAATCGCCATGCTCGCCCACCAGGACCACGCCATCCACTGCCAGTTTGCCGGTTCCTTGGGTGAGCGCTTCGGCGATGGTGGGATAGATTTTCATGCCGGGAAAGCGCTGCGCGCGATCGCGGCTCAAGTCGTCCGCGCCTACCTGATCAACGTAGAGCGAAACCAGATCCATGGCGGGGTGGTGATGCGTGCCGTTCCAGCCATAGCCTTCAAGGAACCGGTCGACAATGTGTTGCGCGTGCGAATGTTTGCGGTAGACCGTGACCACCGCCGCGAGTTTGGGCCTGCCTGCTGCTGGCATTTATAATCTCCAGTGTAAAGTAAATTCTAATGCAAATCGTGTGGTCCGTACTAGCGGCCGCGGCATTTTTAAGCGCGCAGGTTCCGCAGCGCCCCTTCATATTCGATGGCCATGTGCATGCAGTAGACCGCGTGTTCTATCACGGCGGCGATATCGGGGAGCGGAAGGCCGATGGCCAGTGGGATCTTTCGCGGGCGCGCGAAGGCGGGCTGGGCGCGTTCTTCTTTTCAGTCTACGTGCCGGATGAATATTACCCGGCACGGTTAGAAACGAAGCAGGCGTTACGGGTGATGGACGCGGCGCTGACGCAAATTAGAAAGAACCGCGATCAGCTGGAGCTGGCGCTGAACGGCGCGGATATCGACCGGATCCGCAAGGCCGGAAAGATGGCGGCAGTGCTGGATTTTGAAGGCAGCTTCGATCTGGATGGCGATCTGGGCGTGCTGCGAACCATGTACCGGCTGGGTTTACGATCGGCACAGTTATCGGCCCATAACACGACTAGCAACTTCGCGGATTCGTGCTGCTCGCCCGCGAAATGGCACGGTATTAATGACCGTGGGCGGGCCTGGGTGCGCGAGATGAACCGGTTGGGGATGGTGATTAATGTGTCGCATTCCTCCGATGAAGCTATGGCGCAGACCATCGAATTAAGCACCGATCCGGTGGTGGCAACGCACCACGGGTTGCGTTCGTTCAATCCAATTCCGCGCAACATATCTGACGATTTGCTGAAGAAGCTGGCCGCGAAGGGGGGCGTGATCGGGTTCCAGATTGGGAATGAATTCCATAATCGAAAGCTGTTTGACTGGCGCACCGAACATGCGGGAAAGCCGTTCTGGGATACGGCGGAGATTCAGAAGCGCGGGGCCAGCATGACCCTGGAACAGGTTGACGCGATCGCGGGGCCGCAGTTCCCCATGCAGGGTTTCAAGGTCCCCGAGGAGCTGAAGTTTACCGTGGACGATTGGGTGGCGGTGGTGGATCGAGCGATTGAGTTGGTGGGCGAGGACCATGTGGCGCTGGGGACGGATTTCGATGGCGGGCCGACGCTATCGAAAGGGATGCGGGATGTGCGGGATCTGCCGATGATTACGGCTGCGATGCGGAGGCGGGGTTATTCGGAGGAGCGCATTGCGAAGTTCATGGGCGGGAATTTATTGCGCGTGTTCCGGCAGGTGGCACGGTAGGGGGGCGAGGACGTTGGTGTCGCAGAGAAGAATCACCTACCCCCGGTTTCCGTAGAAGCGTCGCCGGCTCATGGCTTCATCGGAGAGGACAACATACCGGAAAAAATCCTTAGGCGCCATGCACCTTGAGATATTTCGCGATCACGGCGCTTAGCGCTTGGTTCTCGCTTCGTTGCGCGGCGAGCTGGACACAAACACCGCCAATGGTTTGGGTGGCTGCATTTGGTTTTAGGCGTATGGTTTATGTGCGCGCCGGCGAGTTATCGCGTCGGCACCGAGATCGTAATATTGCGGTACTTCATGCCGCCGGTGTGATCGCCCTGGATGTAAAAAGGACCCGGTTCGGCTTCGTTGCTATCGAGTGCCCCGCCTGTGATACCTGCGATCTCCTGGTGATCGATCACGGTAGTTCCGTTGCGGACCACCGTGACGTTGCGCCCTACGAATGTGATGTCGAAACTCTCCCATTCGCCGGGCTTGCGCGGCATCTCCACACTGGTCGGAACGAAGCCATAGATCGCGCCCATGCGGTGGAAGGCGTCTTCCGAAGGCTCGTATTCCACCTGCACCTCATAACGTCCGCGCAGGTACAGGCCGCTGTTGCCGTGATCGGGACAGTTGAATTCCACATGCAGTTTGAAATCGTCAAACTTGCGCGTGGTCTGAAGATTCGCGCCCTTGGACTCGTTCAGCAGCACGCCATCCTTGGCCACCCAATGGTTCTGATTGGCCCGCGATGGCGCCCAGCCAGTCAGGTCTTTCCCGTTGAAGATCGGCTCCGGCGTGGTCCAATCCTTCGGCGGGTTGTGCTTCAGAGCGGGAGCTCGCGCGCCGGCCAGTTCGCCCGTCACCTTACCGTCACGCTTCTGAGCGCCAGTCAGGGCGTCGCCATTCGCGGTGAACTCCATCACGCTCGAACCCTGCGTCAGCACCAGATGCCCGTCTTGCAACTTTACGTCCTTCACCGGACCCACGCTGCCGGATCGCGGCTGCAGCCGGACCTTCATCTCGCCATTAGCATCCACCACTTCCAACCAACCCGGGTAGGTCGTGCTGGGGGTCTTTATCGTTAGATCCCAGCGTCCGAAAAACGGATTTCCGGCGCCCAGCAAGGGGAGCGCCACAGCAGCCAGCACAGCAAGTTTCAGCATGAAATTCCACCTATTTAGAAAACAAATCGATTACCGCATACCGCGTGAGCGAAGCCAACGTGAATTCGGTCGCTCCGCCCTCAACCGAATAATCCAGCAATTTGGCATCAGGCGCGCCGAAGACGGCCACTTCGTGCCTGGGGTATACGCCCAGCACCCGCACCCGCAGGCCTTCCACTGGCCGCTTTGCATAATCAATCAAATGCAACCGGACGCGCTCTCCATCTCCCGTCAGATGCCCCAACACCACTTCACTGCCATAGATGCGGAGCAACCGCTTCTCGTCGGTCAACTGGGACCGGATCTTGTGCGAGAGCAGGTTCGGATTCAGCGCCTCCGCTTTCGGATATTCGCGCGAACCGATCTTCACGTTCAGGTCCAGGTGCGGGTCGGGCGCGGTCAAAATGCGGAACAGC
>JBBROT010000411.1:0-3555 GCA_038229155.1 Bryobacterales bacterium
GAGAGTAAATCTCAAGACCCATGCGGCTCAGAAGAGACGTCTTCCCCCAGCTTGCAGCGGCCAATAAGTTCCCGAGGAACAACCGTCGAGACGAAGACGACATGGTGCCACCATAGCAGCCCACAGCAGCCCACAGCAGCCCACAGCAGCCCACTAAAAACCAAGGCAACTTTGTTTTTTGTTGACAGTTCGCAAGCGGTGGGCTAGCTTGCCAGTGTAAAGTAAATGCCATCGAATACCGAAACAGCTTCCCTGCTTCATGAGGAAATCTTTCAGCAGCCAGCGCTTTGGCCCTTGACGGCTGCCCACGCACAGAAATTCACCGCAAAGAATCCCTCGATTGCGGCGGCGAATCCCGTGGTGATTACCGGGGCAGGTACTTCCGCTTATGCATCCGCCGCGATCGCCGCCGCTTGGCCAGGCGCGGTTGCGATTCCTACAACCGATTTGCTCACGGAAGCCTCGCCCTTTGTTTGTGACGGTTTGCTTATCTCGCTGGCGCGCTCCGGCGACAGTCCGGAGAGTGCCGCGGTAGTCGACCGGGTCCGCCGCGCGTTCTCCCAAGTCCGGCAATTGGCTATCACCTGCAACGCACACGGCCATTTGGCGAAGACGGGTGGGATTGACCTTCTGCTGCTCGATCCGCGCACCAATGACAAGAGTCTAGCCATGACGGGCTCATTTTCCAACCTTGTTCTGGCGGGCTTGTGTCTTCTACAGCCCGCCGACTTGCTGCGCCAAGTCGGTACCGTTAGCGCAAATTGTTCCGCGTTCCTTCCCATCTGGGATGAACAAGCGCGAACGGTTGCGCAAACTGTGCCGTCCCGCGTGATTGTACTTGGATCCCCACCGCTGTTTCCGGCAGCTCGGGAGGCGGCGTTGAAAATCACTGAGTTAAGCAATGGAGAGATCATTGCGACGGCTGAAACATATTTGGGCTTACGCCACGGCCCAATGGCTGCGCTGCGGGCCGATACACTGGTGCTCTGCTTTCTCTCCTCGGATTCAGCCCGACGCCGGTACGAAGACGATCTGCTTCGCGAGCTGCGATCGAAGAAGTTGGGCCGCGTGATTGCGATTGCTAGCGCCAATTCGCCGGATCTGTTCGATGTGCACATCTCCACGGCAGCACCGCATTTGCGTGACGAACACCGCACACCTTTTGAATTAGTCTTTCCACAACTGCTGGCTTATCGCCTGAGTATCGCTTGCGGATTGAATCCGGATCGTCCGAGTCCAGCGGGCGTAATCTCACGTGTTGTGCAAGGAGTGACCATCTATTCCGATGACGAAGTTTGATTGTCTTGTGGTTGGCGAAGCGAATGTGGACCTGATGATCGACAGCGTAGTGCCGCTCGAGTTCGGAAAGGAAAAACTTGCCACACGGATGGATCTGGTGTTGGGCGGCTCCAGTTCCATCACCGCTTACAACCTTGCTTCCATGGGCGCAAAGGTAGATTTCTGTGGCATCGTCGGAACCGATTTATTCGGCCGGTTCGTTCGCGATTTTCTGCGGTCGGGCAACGTTGGTACAGGCCGCCTGATTCAGCACAGCGGGGAAAAGACGGGCGTCACAATCTGGCATTCCTTAAAGCGCCGCCGCGCCGCCTTAACCTATCCCGGCACCATTCCACTTCTTCAAGCATCGCAGGTGGAAAATCTACATAACGCACGCCACTTACATGTAGGCAGTTACTTTCTTCTGACATCCCTCCAACCGGGCGCCGCGGAATTGTTCCGGAAAGCAAAGAAACTCGGTTTGACAACATCCCTCGACTGTAACTTCGATCCATCGGAACGGTGGGATGGACAGATTCGGGAGGTTCTGCCTTACGTTGATTTTTTTCTTCCGAATGACATGGAGGCGAAGCAATTGACCGGCGAAGCAACCGTTGTTCAAGCTGCCCGGTCACTGGCACAATTCGGGAACACCGTGGTGGTGAAGCAAGGGGCGCGTGGAGCGGTAATTTGCCAGGGGAAGAAAGCCACTCGCATTCCGGCCATCAAGGTTCGCGTGGCGGATACAACGGGCGCGGGCGATAGTTTCAACGCAGGTTTTCTGTCGGCCCACTTACGGGGGAAAGGCGTAACGGAATCCGCGCAGACTGGTATTCAGGCCGCCGCGCGCTCTGTCCAGCATATTGGCGGCACGGCTGCCTTTGCGAAATCGTGAGGCGCGGCACCGCACTTCTGGCGCATAGCGGCGGGCCCACCGCCGTCATCAACGCAAGCATGCACGGCGTTGTCCAACGCGCGCGAGAGCTTGCGTGTTTTGACCGCTTCTGGGGCGCCCGCTACGGCCTGGAAGGAATCCTCGCCGAAGACTTTCTGGACCTGTTTGCGCAGAGCGGGAAAACGTTGGAAGCTGTGGCTGAGACACCGTCCTCCGCGCTCGGAACGTCGCGGTTTGAAGCCGGTCCGGAGCATCTCCAAAAAGTGGTCCAGGTATTTCAACGCAACGATATACGGTGTCTTTTCTATACCGGCGGCAACGGATCGATGATCACCGCGCTCCAAATTACGGCAGCGGCCGCGGATGCTCATTACGACCTTCAGGTGATCGGTATTCCGAAGACCATCGATAACGATCTTCTCTGCACCGACCACACGCCTGGCTACGGTAGTGCCGCCCGCTTCTTTGCCCATGCGGTCCGCGATATCGGACAGGATAACCTCGCGTTGCGCGGCCAAGTGGAAATCATCGAGATTCTGGGCCGCAATAGTGGATGGCTTGCGGCCGCAACGTCGCTGGCCCGGCACGCGGCTCACGACGCGCCCCATCTGATATACCTTCCTGAAAACCCCCTCTCGCTCGACGTGTTTCTGGCCGATGTGGAACAGGTTTATCGGCATAGGCAGCGCTGCGTGGTATCTGTGTGCGAAGGACAACTGGATCATACAGGCAAACCTTTCGGCGCGGATGTGCGGCGCGGTTCTCGCGGCAGCCTCGCCATGAATCTGGCCCATCGTTTGGCGCTGCTGGTGACGAAGCACTTAGGGTTGCGGGCGCGAAGCGAAAAGCCGGGTCTACTGGGCCGATCCTCCGGCGCGTATCCGTCCCCTACGGACCGGAAGGAGGCGCG
The DNA here is from genome assembly GCA_038229155.1 of Bryobacterales bacterium. Lineage (GTDB taxonomy): Bacteria > Acidobacteriota > Terriglobia > Bryobacterales > Bryobacteraceae > JALYXI01. The sequence continues at coordinate 3,084 of JBBROT010000411.1, forward strand.
CTTATGCGGTGAAGCTGCGGCCGAAGCGGCCTTCCGGGAAGAGTCCGGCATGATGGTGAGTTTAGAGCGGCTGGATGGTCAAGACTACTCTGTTCGCGGCCAGATGGTTCCACTAATGCAAGTGGCGGCCGGGGAAAGGCTATTCCCCTCGAAGTGGGTAACTCCGGAGCGAAACGGCATATTGGACGGGTTCAGGCAATACGCACTGCCAATTGTGGGTTCAATTGAAGTTCACGCAACACTGTCAAAACAAACTAGAAATTTCCTATAGCTAGCAAAGTGGTTCTGGTGCAAATTCAGGATTAGACAGAAGTCGGATGGTTTCGTGCGTTGAGGTGAGAGAGCGTCCGACTACGCAGCCAAGGCAGCTTGCCAGATCTCCGGCATGGTCGCGAGGGTGTCCCCAGTTTAGTAGAAGGCTGAGGCGGCGGTGGTGGTCGGTTCGTTAGAATCGATTCGCCAAAACCATTCC
>JBBROT010000412.1:0-3549 GCA_038229155.1 Bryobacterales bacterium
CCATCGCGCATCATCTGGTACTCGCGATCCGTCAGCGTCTGGATCGGCGCAACCGTGATCGAGTCGCCCGTATGCACGCCCATCGGATCGAAATTCTCGATGGAACAGACAATAATCACGTTATCCGCAAGATCGCGGATCACTTCCAGCTCGAACTCTTTCCACCCCAGCGCGCTCTCTTCAATCAGCACTTCATGAACCGGCGAAAGGTCCAGACCGCGTTCACAAATCGCGACGAGATCTTCCCGGTTATAAGCAATGCCGCCACCTGAGCCACCCATCGTAAAGCTGGGGCGCAGGATGTTCGGATAGCCATGTTTGGCGGCGAATGACAGCGCACCGTCCACATCGGTGACAAGCTGAGAAAGCGGCGTGTCGAGCCCGATCTTCTTCATCGCATCTTTGAAAAGCAGGCGGTCTTCGGCCTTCTTGATCGCGTCGATTTTCGCGCCGATCAGCTCAACGCCGTACTTCTCCAGAATGCCCGCTTCGGCAAGCTCCACTGAGAGGTTGAGTGCCGTCTGTCCGCCAACCGTCGAGAGCAGCGCATCAGGCCGCTCTTTAGCGATGATCTCTTCGAGATATGCGAGGCTGAGGGGCTCCACGTAGGTGCGGTCCGCCAGGTCCGGATCCGTCATGATAGTGGCCGGATTCGAATTCACCAGAATCACTTCGTAGCCATCGGCACGCAGCGCCTTGGTGGCCTGTGTTCCGGAATAATCAAACTCGCAGGCCTGGCCTATAATAATGGGGCCCGAGCCGATGATGAGGATGCGTTTGAGATCGTTGCGACGGGGCATTATTTAGTTCCTCCGGCGCGTTTGTACTCCGCCATCAGCTTCGTGAAATCGTCAAAGAGATAGTGCGAATCATGCGGGCCAGGCGCGGCTTCAGGATGATACTGAACACAGAACACCGGCTCACTTCTGTGGCGGAAACCCTCCAGCGTGTTGTCGTTCAGATTGATGTGCGTGATTTCGACATCGTTCATATTGAGCGAGTCGGGGTCCACCGCGAATCCATGATTGTGCGAAGTAATCTCAACGCGGCCAGTCAAATGATTCAGCACCGGGTGATTCGCGCCCCGATGTCCGAACTTCAGCTTGTAAGTCTTACCCCCAAGCGCGAGCCCAAGCAACTGATTGCCGAGGCAGATGCCAAACATCGGCTTCTTGCCAATCAGGCGGCGGATATTGTCGATCTGCGGCACCAGCGGCTCCGGATCGCCCGGCCCATTCGAAAGAAAGATGCCGTCCGGATTCATCGCCAGCACGTCCTCAGCGGAAGTAAGTGCAGGGACCACCGTCACGTTGCAGCCGGCATGCACCAGGCGGCGCAGGATGTTGTGCTTGATACCGAAATCATAAGCAACCACGTTATAAATCGGCGAGCAGTCGGGCCTCACGCGTTCAGAAGGCGAACAGGGCGCAACGCCCTCTGTCCATTGATATGCGGTGGGCGTCGAAACGCGGCTGGCAAGATCCAGTCCTGTCATGGAAGGAATCGAACGGGCTTTTTCGACCAAAACCTGCGCATTCGATTCGGTAGCCGAGAGCACGCCGCGCATCACCCCACGCGTGCGCAGATGCCGCACCAGGGTCCGCGTATCAAGCTCGGAAACAACCGGGATACCGGCGTTCGCCAAAAAATCGCGGGCCTGCTCGTCAGAGCGCCAATTAGAAGTGAGAGGAGAGAATTCCCGAACAACCAACCCTTCAATCCAGGGTTTGGCCGATTCATTATCAAGGGAACTGGTCCCGTAATTGCCAATCTGCGGACTGGTAAGGATGACGATCTGACCGGTATAAGAGGGGTCTGTGAAAACTTCCTGATACCCGGTAATAGCAGTATTAAAGACGACTTCGCCGGAACGTTCGGCAGGCGCACCAAAACTCCGGCCTTCGAAGACGGTTCCGTCTTCCAGGGCCAGGATTGCAGAGTCGATCATTTTTGTAGGCGCAGGGCCTGGGCGTGCTGCCGCCGCGCTTCATTCTCCTTGGGTTGGGGTCTTCACCATTGTATCGGATCGGGTGCCGCCACCAGACTGCTACCCCGCCAAAACCCCCTTCACCACTTCGCCCTTCACATCTGTCAGCCGGAAATCGCGCCCCGCATATCGGTACGTCAGGCGCTTATGATCCATCCCCAACAGATGCAGCATCGTCGCGTGCAGGTCATGGAAATGAACCTTGTTCTCCACCGAATAGTACCCGTAATCATCCGTCGCACCATACTGCGTACCCGCTTTCACGCCCCCGCCCGCCATGAAATACGTGAACGCTTCCGGGTTATGATCGCGGCCATCAGACCCCTCGGCGGTGGGCGTGCGACCGAACTCTCCGCCCCACACCACCAGCGTGTCCTGCAGCAATCCGCGCGATTTCAGATCCGCCAGCAGCCCGGCGATGGGCCTGTCCACTTCACGCGCGTTCTGCGAGTGGTCGCGCAGAAGTTCGGAATGCTGATCCCACTTATACGAATGGCTCACCTGGACGAAGCGCACGCCCTTCTCCGATAACCGGCGCGCCATTAAGCACTGGCGACCAAAGTCCTCAGTGACGCGGTTATCAAGGCCATAGAGCTTGCGTGTCGCTGCCGATTCGCCATCCAGATCCTGCAGACCAGGCGCTTCCATTTGCATCCGGAAGGCGAGCTCGAACGATTCAATGCGACCCTCCAGCGCGGCGTCATGACCGGTCGAAGTGAGTTGCTCGCGATTAATCTCCTGAGAGAAATCGATCTCCATGCGCTGGATGTCGCGGGATGTTTCGGAATTCGCGATATACGGCAGCTTTGCATCGCGGGCCTTCACGCCGACGTAGCCGATGGGGGTGCCGGCGTAGGGCGCGGGAAGGAACGCCGAGCCGTAATTGTTCGCGCCGCCATGGCTCTGCGAAGGGCAGATGGTGACATAGCCCGGCATGCTCTGGTTCTCACTGCCCAGTCCGTAGGTGATCCAGGAACCCATGGACGGCCGCACGAACGTATCGCTGCCGGTGTGGAGTTCCAGCAGCGCGCCGCCGTGGCGCGAGTTCGAACCCCACATAGACTTGATGAAGCAAAGGTCGTCCACCTGCTTGGCGAGTTCCGGGAAGAGTTCGCTGACCCACATACCGCTTTGCCCGTGCTGTTTAAATTCCCACGGGGACTTCAACAGATTAAAGGTTTGCCCAGACACCACCTGAGGGCGTTTGAAGGGCAGCGGCTTGCCGTGGTCACGCTGCAACAGAGGCTTGTAATCGAATGTGTCCACCTGCGAGGGGCCGCCGTGCATAAAGAGGAAAATCACGCGCTTGGCCCGCGCCGGGAACTGTGGCGACTTCACGGCCAGCGGCCCGGCGTTCGGTTCGGCAGCAAGTTGTTCCTGACCCAGCAAGCCAGCCAGCGCGACCGACCCAAAGCCTGCGCTCGCAGCCCGCAGCAATTCGCGTCGCGAAAGTGTCCGGTTCAGATGTGCGTTCCAGTGGCGGTTCATTGTGATGCCTCTCTCAGTTCACGTAAATGAATTCATTCGACGCCAGCAGCGCCTTGCAGAAGCTTGCCCATGCC
>JBBROT010000413.1:0-3546 GCA_038229155.1 Bryobacterales bacterium
GCCATCAGGCGAAAAGAAGCTCAGGAAGGCCATCTCGAACCGGAAAAACTCTTCAAAGTCGCAAGCTGACAGTGCCGTACCATGAAACTATGAGGAAGGCACTGCTTCTCTTGGCCCTGTTGGGTACAGCCACGGCCAAAAAGAAAGACCTCACCCAGGTCCTCGACCTCCCCAAAGAGTGCCCACAAGCCGTCTCTGCGGATACCCGCAATCTCATCTTCCACGTCGCCCCGCTTACCTCCAAAGGCCTCCTCTCCCAACAAATCCGCGAAGCCCTCAAAGCCCTCCTCAAAGTCAATTCCGGCACCACTATAGTCAAAATCCGCGCCTTCGTGGCCGGTACCGGAGACATGCGCCGCGTCCCCGCTCTCGTCAGCGAGGTCCTCACCGAGAAGCACCTCCCCCTCCCCGCCGTCAGCGTCGTCCAGGTCGGCGGCTTGCCCCTCGAAGGCGCGCAAGTTGTCCTCGAATCCATCTCCGTCGGCCGCAAAGAAACCGCTCCCGGCGGCCTGCTCTTCATCGGTGGCCAGGAATCCTCCCTCCAGAAGCCGCTCGAGCCCACGCTGCCCCTCGCCGAAACCGCCCTCGCCAAGCTCGATTCCGTCCTCGCCAGCGCCCAAGCCCTCCGCGTCACCTGTTTCACCACCTCCCTCGCCGAAGCCCCCAAGCTCCAGTCCCTCGTCACCGCGCATTACCCCCAAGCCGCCATCGACGTCGTCGTCCTCCAGCGCGCCGCCTCCCGCACCACTGTCTCCTGCGAAGCCACCGCCCGCCTCCCCGAACGTAATTTCAGCCTCAACGGTCACGAAGCTACCGCCGTTCTCTCTCAGAAAATCGCCTTCACCGGCACCCAGGTCGCCTTCGGCTTTGAAGACAACGACGCGCGCCTAGCCTTCCAGCGTCTCGAAAAAGCTCTCGAACCCCTCGGCGCGTCCACCAAAACCGTCGCCCTCGCAAACTTCTATCCGCTCTCGAATTCCATCGCCCGCCAGGTCGATAAGATCCGCCTCGAATTTTTCAACACCCAACAATTGCCACCGTCCACAAACCTGTCCTTCGAAGGCCTGCCCTCCATCGACGCCAGCTTCGCGGTAGACGTGACAGCCGCCATCTCCGCCAACACTCGAGTACAGTAAAAAACGAAAAACTTATGCCCAGCAAAGTAGTCACATTCGGCGAGATCATGTTGCGCCTCGCGCCCCCCGGCTTTGAGCGCTTCCTCCAAAGTCCGCAGTTCATCGCAACATTCGGCGGCGGTGAAGCCAATGTCGCCGTCACCGTAGCAGGCTTCGGCCTTGACGCGTCCTACGTCACCGTCCTCCCCGATAACCCCATCGCCGACGCCATCGTTGCCGAACTCCGCAAGTTCAATGTTGCCACCGGCTCCATCAAACGCGCCAAAGGCCGTGTCGGCGTTTACTATGTCGAAGCCGGTGCCAACCAACGCGCCAGCCAAGTCGTCTACGATCGCGATTTCTCTTCCATCGCCCTCGCCAAACCCGGCGACCTCGATTGGTCCGCCGCCTTCGCCGGTGCCAACTGGTTCCACATCACCGGCATCACCCCAGCCCTCAGCGCCACCTGCGCCGACCTCGCCATCGAAAGCGTTCGCGAAGCCAAACAGCGCGGCCTCACCGTCTCCTGCGATCTCAATTACCGCAAAAATCTGTGGAAGTACGGCAAGCAGCCCGCCGAAGTCATGCGCCTCCTCATGCCTTATGTCGATGTCGCCATCGCCAATGAAGAAGATTGCCAAATGGCCCTCGGCATCGCCGCCGATGTCGACGTTCACTCCGGCAAACTCGATCATGCCGTCTATCAATCGCTCACCGAAAAGGTCCTCCGCGAATATCCCTCGCTCAAGTCCATCGCCATCACCCTCCGCGAATCCAAGAGCGCGAGCCACAACGGTTGGTCCGCCTGCATGAACAATCGCGAAGAGTTCTTCGTCAGCCGCCACTACGAAATCACCCACATCGTCGACCGCGTCGGCGGGGGCGATTCCTTCGCCGGAGGCCTCGTCTACGGTCTCCTCTCACTCCCCTCCCACAAGGAAGCGCTCGAATTCGCAGTAGCCGCCTCCTGCCTCAAACATTCCATCCCCGGCGATTTCAACCGCTTCAGTGTCGACGAAGTAAAAACGCTCCTCAAAGGCGATGGCAGCGGCAGGGTGCAAAGATAACCGCAGCGATAGCTAATCCTATGACTCCCCCCGTCGCCCGCCGCGTCCCCTTCGAACTCCGCGCCCATGGCGATACCCGCATTGACCATTACTACTGGCTCCGCAATCGCCAGGACCCCGAAGTCCTCCAGTACCTCGAAGCAGAAAACGCCTACACGGCCGAAGCGCTAGCTCCCCACGAAGCTCTCATCGAAGAAATCAACACAGAGATCCTCAGCCGCATCCAGCAGACTGACCGCACCGTGCCAGCAAAGCGCGGCGAGTGGCTGTATTACTCGCGCACCGAAGAGGGCCAGCAGTACCCCATCTATTGCCGCCACGCCGCCCCGCAAGGTCCCGAACAAATCCTGCTCGATCTCAATCAACTCGCCGAAGGCAAAGAGTACTTCGCGCTCGGCGGCATGGCCGTCAGCGAAGACGCGCACCTGCTCGCCTACCTCACCGATGAAAACGGCAGCGAAGAATACACGCTGCAAATCAAAGACCTGCGCACCGGCGAAACGCTTCCCGACCGCATCGCGGATTGCAGCCACGGAGTCGCCTGGGCCAATGACAACCGCACGCTCTTCTATGTGCAGTTCGATTCCACCAAGCGTCCGGATCGCGTCCTCCGCCACACCCTCGGCTCCGCAGCCGATTCCATCGTCTTCACCGAGCCCGACGAGCGCTTCACCTTCGAACTAGGCAAGACCAGAAGCGGCCAATACCTGGCCGTCACCTCCATCAACGCCAGCCTCACCTCGGAAGTTTTCCTTCTCGATGCCGATCGTCCCGATCAGCTCTTCACCTCTTTCGCAGAGCGCGTCACCGGTCAGCAATACTACATCGATCACCAGCCCCATCGCTTCCTCATCCGCACCAACGCGAATGGAGCCACCGGTTTCGAACTCATGGAGTGCCTCGTCACGCACACCGCGCGCCAGCACTGGCAAGTCCTTCGCCCGGAAGTTCCCGGCACCACCCTTGATGAGGTACATGCCTTCGAAAAATTCCTGGTTCTCGAAACCAGAGAGAACGGTCTCCCCGCCATCCGCATCCTCGCCGATACCGAACAGGCCCTCACGTTTCCCGAAGAAGCCTACACCGTAGCCGTCGCCGATAATCACGAATTCGAGACCGGCAAACTCCGCTACGCCTACACCTCCCTGGTCACTCCACTCTCCACTTACGAATACGACCTCGCCTCGCAAACCAGCACGCTTCTCAAGCAAACCAACGTCCCCAATTTCGATCCCACCCGCTACACCACTAGCCGCCTCTACGCCGGCGATGTTCCCATGTCCCTCCTCTCCGGCCTCAATCCAAAGCCCGGCAAGCTCCTCCTCTACGGATACGGCAGCTACGGTCTCAACACAGAAGCCACC
>JBBROT010000414.1:0-3542 GCA_038229155.1 Bryobacterales bacterium
CTTCCCGCACGCGCAAGAGGCCCACTCTTTCCAGCCACACCGGAATCTGGGCGCGATCCACTCCGTATAGGGTGGCGAAGACGCGTAAATTCTCTTCCGCCGAAAGCTCGTCCCATACCGCGATGCCATGGCCGATGTACCCTACGCGGGCCCGAGCCGCAAGATCGCGCGGTGCTGCACCGGCAATAGTGACGGTTCCCTTGGCGGGTTTTGAAAAGCCGGCAAGAATGCGCAGCAGGGTGGTCTTACCCGCGCCGTTGCGCCCTAACAAGGCAAGACAAGCTCCACGGGAGACGTTCAGGGAAACGTCGCGTAACGCCGGGAAATCGCCAAAATACTTCCAGACGCCCTCAACGGCGACCACTTTTTGCCTTTACCGGGGTCGAATCTTCCACTCCGGCACGGTAGAGCATGGCGAAGCCGACAGCCAGCATGCCAATCACGACGAGCAGAACCCATTTGATGCTATCGAGCGCACCGATAAAGCCCAATTTAGGATCGCTGGAGCCGTAGAGCTTCGGCATGATCTGGGCGATTTGACTGCCGCCGCCCGATTCCGATTGGTCCCCACCCTCCGCATTTTGCCCGCGTAAGACCCCCGTGCCGGCAATATCGACCTTGAACTCTGAAGCTTCGGTACTATAAATATTTGCCTTCATAGGGCCTTCGCCCATACTTTGCAAGCCCGCGCCTGCCAAGGTGACACCGGGAGGAACGATCAACCGCGTAGGACCGCCCTTATAGAAAATCTTCGAAGCGAACTCCCCCGGGCTCTTAAAGGGCATGGCATAGCTCAGGTCAATGCGGGATTCTCCTGGCTTAATGGGAAAATCTACCTTGAAAACATTCGGTGTGGCTGTTTTTTCAGGAGCGCGGCGAATGGGCATTCCTTGCGGGGCCAGGACATTCACCGTCACTTGGCCTTGTGCGGCGGGCGGCAGGTAGAAGACTAGCGTTCCATTGGCGGGGTCATTGAAGGTCGTTTTGCCGTCGTTGGACCAGACATAACTCTCACTTACCGTCATGCGGCCATCCGGCTGCGGCTCAATCAGCATCATGTGCTGATCCACGCGTGCTGAGCCGGGCTTGGCTACGGACCGGTACACGTTCAGGGCGATGCCGGAGGAAGGGGTGCCCGGCGGCACCATGCGGTTGTATGTGACTCCATCGAATGCGGCCTGCAAAAGGCGGGGGCCGGGAACTTCCTTGGTAAAGGTGAACCGTCCGGCGGCATCGGTTTTGACGGATTCGAGCGATTCCGGCCCGTTGCCGCCCACCTGAAACATGGTGACCGTCGCACCGGCTTGCGGCTTGCCCGTGGTTCCGTTGGTCACCACGCCATCAATCGGAGCGGCACACAAGGAAGTTGCGAATAGGGCAAAGCTGATGCCGCAGAGTCGCCTGTTCATGCTTTCATGGGCTTGCCGCATTCGCCGCAGAATTTCAAAACCTGCGTGAACCCCGCACTGCAATGGGGACACACAAAAGGTTTGGCAGGGCCCTTTACCGTTTGCGGCACGCTCTTCACTTTTACGGGCTGTGCTTGCCTTTGTGCTACTTTTTCCACTTCGGCCAGCACGTTCGCCAGTTCCTTCTGCAAATCCGTCTTGGACCGCTGGTAGTCATCGTCAGACATTTTATCCAGGCGGTATTCAAATTGAAGATCGCGCAGGTTTTCGTATATGGATGCTTTCCGCTCGTCTAGATGGGCAAAAGGAGAGACAGCAGGCGTGACCGGCAGATCCTGAGGCCTGATGAAGAGCAAAAACCCCATGACAACGGCAGACAACGCCACCGCCATTGCAATCACCATTTGTTCATCTCGCGATCAATCTCATCACGATATTTATCGAGCGCCGGATCATGCGTGGTGAAGGCGGCCGGTACAAGCTTGGGGCGTTGATTGCGGCGAACGAAGTAGAAGATTCCCATCACCCCGAGCACAATGACCAGAGTTGGAGTGATCCAGAAAAATGAGCTGGGGTCGGCGAGATAGATCTTGTCGCCGAATTCCTTCTTGTAGACATCAATGATGGAAGCATCCGACAAGCCGGCGGCCTGCATCTTGTAAATTTTTGCTTTGGCAGGGACGCAGAAGCTACAGCCCCGTTTTGCCATGGGGCAGGAGACGCTTTCTTTACAGCCGCCGCACTGGCAGGCAATGTGCGCACCAACGCGCTCTACGTCTGAGCTTTCAATCTGCGGAGTTTGGCCAATCGCGACAGCAGCCAAGAGTACCGCAAGATAACTAGTTTTCAATCGCAACTGGAGTCTCCGCCATTCCCACCACTTGCGTACGCGCGTACTGCCGCGCCACTTTGCTGGGCACAAGAGCAATCAAGGTCCCGAATATCAGTACAAGTGTCCCGATCCAAATCCAACTCACTAAAGGAAAGGTGTAAGCCTGCAGGGTGACGCTTTTCCCCTCTTCAGCCGAAGCGAAGTTAATGTAAAGATCTTCGTCCAGCCGGTTGCGCAGTGCGACGTGGCCAAGGCCCTGTTGAGCCGCTTTGTAGTAACGTCTTTCGGGTTCCATTTCGCCGATCGACGAGCCGTTCTTAGTCACGGCCAATACTGCCGAATCCCATTTGTAGTTCTTATTTTCGCCTTGGTTCAGCTTCGCAACTGTCATCTTGTATTTGCCCAATTCGAAGCTGCCGCCGACCGGAATTTCAGCCGTGACATTTCGATTGAATGCAGAACCTGTCCAGCCTACGAACATCAGCACGATACCCATGTGCACCAGATACCCGCCATAGCGACGCGTGTTCCGATGAGTGAGTTCCACAACCGCGTGCGCAAAGTTGATATTGTTTTTCTGGCCGATGGCTCTCGCGCCTTTGTAGAATTCCGAAGTGATGCTGGATGAAACAAAGAGACAGAAGCCAAAGGAGATGAGTGCCCAGTAATTGTGGATGCCGGCAGCGAACAGGCCGACTGCCAGCGCGCAAGCCAGCACACCCGGAATGAGGAAGTTGCGCCGCAGGCTTTCGACGGACGTTCGCCGCCAGGCAAACAGCGGACCTACTCCGGTGAGGAACAACAAACCGAGCCCGATGGGAATCATCAGCCTGTTGAACCAGGGCGGGTCGAGTGAAATCTTTTCGTTCGTGACGGCTTCTGAAATCACCGGGAACAGCGTTCCCCAAAGGACCGCAAAACAGCTTGCCAGCAAGAGGAGATTATTGAATAAGAAACTCGATTCGCGCGAAACCACGCTTTCGAGCTCGCTCTCACTCTTCAGATAATCCAAGCGATCCAGAATCAGATAAATGGTGGCCGCGATACCGAGTACCAGGAAACCGACGAAGTATTTCCCAATCGGCGATTCCGCAAACGCGTGCACGGAACTTACCACGCCAGACCTTGTCAGGAACGTGCCGAAGATGCAGAGAAAGAATGTGGTGGCGACCAGAGCCATGTTCCACACTTTCATCATCCCCTTCTTTTCCTGCATCATCACGGAATGCAGAAACGCCGTGCCCGCCAGCCACGGAAGCAGAGACGCGTTTTCGACGGGATCCCACATCCAGTAACCGCCC
>JBBROT010000415.1:0-3526 GCA_038229155.1 Bryobacterales bacterium
GAATCAGGTCGCGGAACGGAATTGTAACTGACCCGACGCTGCCCGAAGCATCATCCCGCACAATCACGCGAAGCTGATTGGCCTTTGAATCCAGAGTGATTGGCTTCTTATAGATCAGACCTTGTTTCATCAGCTTGTCGTAAGTGTCGCGGCTCAAGTTGAGGGCAACGCGATCATCCTGACCGCCGTACTGACGGCCCGCGTCATCTTTCTGAACGAAGAGCAGATCCAGACCGCCCGTCCATCGGTCGCCCTTGGGCGTCAGGCCGATTCCGCGCTGGTCTACTTTTACGGCAATCGTCAAGCCGCTATTCGCAGCCGCATCGGGCGCAACTTGAACCATCAGACCGATCGCGCTGGCCTCCAGCGGACTGAACACGGCATCGCGCAGCTCGGCCTTGCGCAGCTTCTCGTCCTTCGTCCTTTCGGCCTCATCGAAATAACCTTTGCGATATCGCAGGTTCAACCCGCAGCGATCCGCCACCTTCACCTCAAGCTTATGAAATTTGCCATCGAAATTTTCAGAAGCCGGGTAGTAGCCGATGGTGTACGTCACTTGAGAATCGCCAATGGCATCGCGGATCGCGGACTTCAGATCGTTAGTGTTGTAGTAGGCGCGGCCAACCGGTGCGGCTGGCGAGTTCACGCATGGTTTCCTGATTCTTCACCACCGGGCCCATGCTGAGTTGGGGCGATAGATCGATCTTCTGATTTGCCGCGCTAAAGCGGGTGTCCGCCACCAGCCCGCGCGCGTCCACGGGGTAGATGGCCAAGTTCGCATTATTGACCGCGCGAACGGTTCTATCGATCTCTGCTCCAAAGGTGCGATGCTCACGCGCGGGATCGCTAAATGCCTCCACACTATCGAACCCCATATCGAGCGGGAATCCGCCTGAAACCCAGATAAGATTCTTCCGGCCGGGCAAGCGGGAGAGATGATTGGCGATAAATTCGATCGAGCGCAACGTGCCCACCACGCGGTTCACTGTGTAGAAATCCGCCTCGACACCGCTGCCGCTATTACCGCTCAGCCAACTATTCAGCGCCAGCGATTCGTTGTCCATCACGGTGGGCTCCGAAGCGGCCAGGTCGGGCAGATTCTGACCGCTAAACCGCTTCAGGCGTTCCAGCAACGCGGAGGAATCGGTCGTAAAATCGTGCAATACGCGCAAGCCCCGGCCCAGCGTATAGATGCCGACGCGGTCTTGCGGCTGAATGGTCTGCAGAAACTTGATCACCTGCGCCTTGGCGTATGCCTGGTCCTCCCACTTGGTGTTCAGGCCATCCCGCAGAATCACGGTGACGCTCGAAGGCGTGCCGGGCCGCTGCTCCAGTTCGTTCGTGAAAAAGTTTACCGGCAGCTTGGGCGGTGCCGACGGAAGCTTGCCGTTCGATTCCACGGAAAACGCACCGATCTGCTGCGGCTTGCCGTTGTCGCGGATCTGAAAATCTTCTTTCTTCAGGTCGGCTACGGGCGTGCCTTTCTTATCCTGCGCAACCACGCTGATCTGGACCATGCGAGCGGTGGATTTAAGAACGACAGGCGCATCCTGCGCCGTAAGCAGCTTAGAGAAAATGCAGAAACAGGCGAAGCTAGTTCTGTATCGCAGCGTCATGGGAATCATCGGCGTGGTAAGAACTTCTTACCAGCGGCCCGGCCTCTACATGACTGAACCCCATTTCGCGGCCCGCGTCTCGCAGAGCCTTAAATTCCTCGGGTGAGATGTAACGCACAATCGGCAAATGTTTAGCTGAAGGGCGCAGGTACTGACCGAGCGTCAGGATGTCCACGCGATGCTCACGCAGGTCACGCATCACCTGCAACACTTCCAATTCCAGTTCACCCAAACCCAACATCAAACCGCTCTTGACCGGAGTCGCCGGGGAAAGCTCTTTCGCGAAACGGAGCATGTCCAGCGAGCGCTCATAACGGGCACCCAGGCGAACCTGCCGGTAGAGGCGAGGCACCGTTTCCGTGTTGTGATTCAAAACATCCGGAGCGTTGGGCCGCATCACCATTTCCATGGCCGCGTGGCTGCCTTGAAAATCGGGAACCAGCACTTCCACTTTGCACCCTGGAAGGCGTTCGCGGATGGCATCGATGGTCAAGCGGAACAACTCCGCGCCGCCATCTTTACGGTCATCGCGATTCACACTGGTGACAACGGCATAGCGCAGTCCCATGAGTTCGCAGGCTTCGGCGACGCGGGCGGGCTCGTCATAATCTACCGCCAGCGGGCCGCCTTTTTGCACCGCGCAAAAGCCGCAGCGCCTGGTGCAGACGTTGCCGAGGATCATGAATGTCGCGGTGCGGCGGTTCCAGCACTCGCCGATGTTAGGGCAAGCCGCGCTCTCGCAAACAGTGTGCAGTTTCAGGCGCGTGATGAGCTGTTTCAGGTCGCGATAATTGTTACCAACCGGAGCGGGGGCACGCAGCCAATCCGGCCGCACAGGCTTAGGAGCAAGGGTTACTAGCACTCTCTTATACTGTAGCGCCGCTCGAAAATCATGTCGTCCCGCCAGTTCAACCAAGGGAGTTGACGCTCTTCGGAAGCTTGCACGGCGTATTCGGGCACCAAGCCGATCAGTTCGCACCCCAGCACCGCGACACCGGCTTCCCTGGCCAATGTTTCCACGGCGCGAAAGACGACAGACAGCGGCGTGGCTTCGAAATCGACCGAATTGATGGAGACTTGAACCAGGCCTCGGGAAGGAAGAGGAAGCCCCAGCGCCTTCACGCCAATAAAGCCGCCGCTGGACGCGCGCACCGCTCGCGCGATGCGTTGCGCCAGCGCAAGGTCAGTGCTCTCGAGCGATATGTTCCAGGCGATCAGAAACTTCCTGGCACCGATGGCGACGGCCCCGGCGGTGGGATGGCGGCCGGTGCCCGTATCGGGCTCCGCGCCCAAGCGCGCCATGCGGCGGACTTCCTCGAGTGGCCGCGTGCCGGCGGCTTCATAGAAGTATGAAGGCAAACTGAACCGTTGCCACAGCAGGTTCGCTGCGCGGTGCGACAGTGCCGCGCAGTCCTCAAGCGAGATGCCGGAAACCGGGATGAACGGCAATACATCCAGAGCGCCGATTCGTGGGTGTACACCTTCATGCGCCGCGATGCGGATGTTGCCGATTGCCGTTTCGGCCAAGCGTACCGCCGCCAAGAGTACCGCCTCCGGATCGCCCGCAAATGTGAATACGGCGCGGTGATGATCCGGGTCATGAGACCGATCGAGAAGCCTTACACCAGAGAGCGACGAACTCAGAACATCCAGCAAGCGCATATCGCGGCCTTCTGAAATGTTCGGCACGCATTCCACCAAGGGCGCGCGGCTCACTGGTCCAGTTCCTCCACGCGGCCCCTGCGGTACACGGTCTTGCCCTGCCGCAACACGCGCGTCACCTGATGCACCGCTGAATTTCGAACCAGATCGGAGTAATCGCCGGAATCGAAGATGATCAGATCGCCGAATTTGCCCGGTTCGAGCGACCCCCTGGCTTGCGCGCAGCCCACAGCGTGCGCGGCGTTCAA
>JBBROT010000416.1:0-3518 GCA_038229155.1 Bryobacterales bacterium
CCAGCAAGAACCATCCCACGATTCTTTCGTCACGAGATGCCACCGCTCATGCACCGGCCCCAAGCTGGATGGAAGTGGATCGTGACAACCTGAAAGGCCGAATCATCGGCAACCCGAAGCGCGACGAGCTGACGCAAATCCCAATCAACGAACAGCTCATCGTCGAACTGTACTCGAAGTAAGGAGGTCAATCACTTTATGTTCAAAGGTTTCCAAAAACCCAAACGTCTGGTGGCCAATACCGATACGCTCACCGAACGGTTTGGCAGTTTCACCGCGCAACCCTTCCAGCGTGGATTCGGTACCACCATCGGCAACGGCCTTCGCCGCGTGCTCTTAAGCTCCATCGAAGGCGCGGCCATCACCGCCGTTCGCATTGAAGGCGCGGATCACGAATTTTCACCCATCCCGGGCGTAGTCGAAGACGCCACGGACATCATCCTCAACCTGAAACAGATCCCGTTCAAGGTCATGGGCGAGGGTGTCAAAACCGTGCGCCTCTCAATCGATGCCGCGGGCGACGTATTGAGCGGTCAGATCCAGACCGATCACGACGTCGAAGTGCTCGATCGTAACCTGCACGTCGCAACCGTCTCCGAAGGCGGCAAACTCAACATCGAAATGCGACTGCGCACCGGCCGCGGCTATGTCTCCGCCGATAAGAATTTCGATGAAGATCTGGCCGTCGGCTTCATTCCCATCGATTCGGTCCACTCGCCCGTCCGCAAGGTCAACTTCTCCGTCGAAGCCGCCCGTCTCGGTCAAATGACCGATTACGATAAGCTCACGCTCG
Source organism: Bryobacterales bacterium (assembly GCA_038229155.1). Classification (GTDB taxonomy): domain Bacteria; phylum Acidobacteriota; class Terriglobia; order Bryobacterales; family Bryobacteraceae; genus JALYXI01. The sequence goes on from JBBROT010000416.1 coordinate 794, forward strand.
AAGTCTGGACCAACGGTGCCGTCAGCCCGCAGGATTCCATCGGCTACGCCGCCAAACTCCTGAAAGACCACATGTCTATCTTCATCAACTTCGAAGAAGTCGCCGAAGCCACCGAAGAAACCGCCGAACGCGGCATGGACAAAATGGGCGATCAACTCAATCGCTCCGTCGAAGAGCTGGAACTCTCCGTCCGTTCCTACAACTGCCTGAAAAACGCCAACATTCAAACCATTGGCGAACTCGTGCAGAAGTCGGAATCGGAGATGCTCCGCACCAAGAACTTCGGTCGCAAGTCGCTCAACGAAATTAAGGAAATTTTGACCACCATGGGCCTCGGCCTCGGCATGCGTCCCGATGCGTCGGGCCGCTTGGTCGCGCCGCCGCCGCCTCCTCCCGGCTCTGTTCAGGAATCGGAACTCGATGAGGAAGGTCAACAGTTCGAATGAGACATCGCGTAGGTACAGTCAAACTCAAGCGCGACGTAGGCGCTCGCAACTCGCTGTTCAAGAATCTGGTCACCAGCGTCATCGAACATGAACGCGTCGTCACCACGGTGCCCAAGGCGAAAGCCATCAGGCCGATGGTCGATCAGATGATCACGCTCGCTAAGCGTGACACCCTGCATGCCCGCCGTCAGGCCGCCGCTTTTCTCGAAACACCGAAAGCGGTCAAGAAGCTGTTCGATACCCTCGGCTCACGCTTCGGTCAGCGGCCCGGTGGCTATACGCGCATCGTCCGTCTCGGCTTTCGCAAAGGCGATGGCGCGGAACAGGCCATGATCGAACTGGTCGGCTCCGAACTCGTCAAGCGTTCCGCCGAACGTGCTCAGCGCCGCGAAGAGCGCCTCAAAGCGCAACGCGAAGGTACTGACGAAGCTTCGTAACAACACTCATGGCGCGCGGATGGGAAAGTAAATCGGTCGAAGAACAACAGACCGAAAAGCTTTCCCTCCGCGCGCCTTCTGTTTCTCCCCCGACAACTCGCGAACAAGAGCGCGAAAGCCTCATCCTCCAACGCAAGCGCATCGCCTCTGAAATGCTCGCCAGTAAGAACCCCCGCTTCAAAGCCCAGCAGGAAAAATCCCTCGCCTTCCTCGATCGAAAGCTCGAACAGTTCTCCTAATCCGTCGCCTGCAATATCAGGCACTTCAAATAGTGAGTCTCCGGAACCGTCAACAGCACCGGATGATCCGGCCCCTGCGTGCGCCGCTCCAGCACCCGAAGCGTCTTCCCCGCATCGAGCGATGCCGCCGCCACCACCTCGAACAACTCCGCTTCACTCACATGATGCGAACAGGAACACGTCACCAGAACCCCGCCCGGCTCCAGCAGCTTCAAGGCCCTCAGATTGATCTCTTTATACCCTCGCAGCGCCGCTTCCACCTTGCCCCTCGACTTCGTGAACGCCGGCGGATCCAACACCACAGTTCCATAGCGCTTCCCCGTGTTGGCCAGCACGTCGAACACATCGGCCTCGCGGAACTCGGCATTCTCGATCCCATTCAGTTCCGCATTAGTCCGAGCCGCACTCACCGCGGCCGCGCTTGAATCGATCCCTTCCACATGCTCGCAAACGCGCGCCAGATGCAACGCGAAGCCGCCCGAGGAAGTAAAGCAGTCAAGCGCCCGCCCCGATGCATACCTTGCCGCCGCCTGATAATTCTCGCGCTGGTCCAGATAAATGCCGGTCTTCTGGCCATGCTCCAGGCTCACGCGCCACCGCAGCCCGTTCAGTTCAATCTCGATCTCCTCCGGAATCTCCCCCGCAAGCGTCCTCACCTCGCGTGGCAGCTCTTCATGCGCACGGACCGCCGCATCGTTCCGCGCCACAATGCCTGCCGGCGAGAAGAGTTCGCCCAACACCTGCACAATCCAGGGGGACGCGCGGTCCATGCCCTGATCCAGCGCCTGCACCGTGAAGTAATCGCCATAGCGATCCACCACCAGTGCGGGCAGAAAATCCGCCTCTCCATGCACCAGCCTGTAGCTGGTCGCGCCGAGCAGCGTCCTCTGCCGCTGCCGCAGCGCCCCGATGATCCGCTCCCGAAAGAAATCGATCCCGATCTCAACGGGCTTGCGCGACAGCATCCTCAGCGTGATCTGCGAAGCCGCGCTATAGTGGGCCGTCCCAAGCGGCCTGCCGTTGCGTTCGGCCACCAGCACGGCATCACCGGGCTGAGCTGCCCCGCGCTCCACTACGTCGCTCGTGAAGATCCACGGGTGCCCGCTCTCCACGCGGCCAGCAGCTTTGCGATTTACAACTACGGTCTCCAACTAAAACCCGCTGGGGCGTACGCGGAAGCTTTCGCGCCATTCGCCGCCTGCGGCAACGCTTTGCAGAGCATCGTATTTCCCGGCATGATGCAGATTCATCGCGTTCGTCAGGCCCGCCATCGGCTCGAAACAGATGAAGTTCCTTCCAGGCGGCGCATACGCAACCGCAACCGGATACTTCGGTCCGTACACAACCGTGATCTTCTGCTTCAAACCCTCAACGGAAAATTCGGCGTTCGGCGCAAGGCCCGTAAAAACGTCGTCCAACTGATTCCCGGCTAGAGGATAAGGGTCGGGCAGGTCCATCTTCTTCGTCTCTCCCGTTGGTACCAGCACCTTCGAGAGCACCACATGTTCGCGCGCCGGAAGATGGGCTTTCCACTGGTCGCGCGGAGCATCGTCGAGCGTGAAGTAAGGGTGATAGCCCACGGACACCGGCATCGGCGCATCCG
>JBBROT010000417.1:0-3512 GCA_038229155.1 Bryobacterales bacterium
ATCAGAAATCCGTCTCCCGATACGGCTGGTAAACCGGGCGCAAGGCTCCATTCCAGATTCACTTTGCGTGAAATGGGAAGCTCAATCAGATCTCCGATCTCACGCACCAGGCGCGACATTTCTATCGCTTGCGATCTGCCGCGCGGCTTTGCTGAATAGTTCACTAACTGGTCGGTCAAGCCGCTGGCAAGTTGGCTGGCCCGGATCACTTCCCCAATGTTCAGCCGCGCCGGATGCTCCATCTCCAGGGTATCGAGCGCCAGCGTCGCATTCGCGATGATGGTGGTAAGCAGGTTGTTGAAATCGTGCGCAATGATGCTCGAAAGCAAACCCAGCGTCTTCAGCTTTTGCGCGGTTCGGGCCTGTTCTTCCAGCGCCTTCCGCTCGGAAAGATCGATGACAAACGCCATGCAGGTCCAATCCGGAGGAGCGTTGAGCAGCACTCCCCCAACCCAAACCGGCAAAACCGATCCGTCCTGGCGGTAAAACTCTTTCTCAAATGGCGGGAACGAACCCTCACGGATGGCCTTTTCGTGCGCTTGCTCATCCATGCGGCGGTATTTCGAGGGAGTGATTTCCCGCCACGAAATCCGGCCGCTCAGGACCGATTCCCGCGTTTGGCCGGTCATCTTCAAAAACGATTCGTTCGCGTCCAACACTCGTTCGTGGTTGATCTCGATAATGCCAATCACGTTCGAATCGAATAAAGCCCCGAACCGCTTTTCTGTGTTCTTAAGGACTGAGACGGCCTGATCCGCGCGGCCCTGGGCTTCACTCACAGCCATCTCGTCGGAAGCTCTTGCCTCCAGCTGCCGCTCCAGGTCTTTGACCCGTGCGCGTAGCGCTTCTATTTCCGCTTGCCCCAGGTCCATTTCACCAGGGGATCGTAACCCGAGAGCCCCGCCAATTGCACAGCAATCGGAGGGCCCTCGCACCTAACTTTTGTTATATCTTTCGCCGTTTATATCTTTTCAATGCTGCGCCGCTTGTGGTTCATCTTTCCAGAAGACTGGATCAGCGATTCCAACTCCGCTTCCGGAATGGCCAGAGCTAGCTTCAAGATTTTACCTTCCGTGCTCACACTCAGATTTTTCATCAGAGTCGCAACCGGGGCTCCCGCTTCGCCGCCGTCTGTCTGGATCATCGAGGCGAGAAACTTCACCACATCGCCCAGGGCCGTCGCGTCTTTGTCGGAAGTCGCCACCAATTCTCCGGTCACACGCACCGGCGAATCGAAGGTCAGGCTGCCGCTGGTTTCCGTAACGTTCTTCAGCAGATCGCCTTGCAACATGCCGTTGAGGGGCCCCGCTCCCGCCTGTCCTGCCTTGCCGCCCAAGCTGGAAAGTGGCACCAGCGAAACCGTCCAGGCATCCGCCGCCCCGTACATCGCCACCTTAGCGGCTAACTGCGGATTGATGGCGTTATTCGTCTTGCGCCGATCGATAGCAGCCTTCACCAGGGCCAGGTCTCCGGCCACGGCGAAATTGCCGTCGAAAAACGCCAGCGCCTGATTCATCTTCGCGTCGGTAGCAGCCAGCAGTTGCGCCCCGTTGTAAGTAGTTATTGTGTGCTTCCCTTCGGCCGCAACCAAGGCGCTGATCTTCGACGCATCGAAGTTGCCGCGCGCCGCCACCAGTCCGCTATGTTGACCCATCGTGGTAGCCATCAGCACCTCCTGCAGATCGCGCCGTGGGTCGAATCCGCTGGCATTGATGAACTTGGCAAAATCGCCATCCTCGGGCATTTGCCGCAGCAGGAATTGGCCGAACGGCGAGGTCTTCGCCTTGGCAACATTGACGCCGGCCACCACTTGGGCATCCGGCATTACCAGGTTAAGCAGCGCGGGGTCGGCTGCTGAAACAAATGAAGAAGCACTTAGAAACGCGGTAGCGAGAGCGATGTAGCGCATAAGAATCCTCACAATCTTGAACGAAAGTCTTGACTTCTGTGTTCCCTTTATTTCTTCAGTACAACGTCAGCGCCCTGCGCGGCCGGAACGGGAACCTGCCCCACAATGCGGATTCCGAAACCCGCCAGCGCCACCACTTTCCGAGGATGGTTGGTCAGCAAACGGATGGTATGCAGCCCCAGATCGGAAAGAATCTGTGCGCCGATCCCGCTTTCATACTGAAGCTGCCGCTGGGCCGCCGCTCCCGCGCTTTGTAGATGCTCCCGATCGTGCGGCACCAGCCGGTCGTGCGATCCGGGAACTTTCTGCGTCCGCATCCCAGGGCCGGATTGGTGCAAGTACACCAGAACGCCTCGACCCTCTTCGGCAATGGCGCGCAGCGAACCTTGAATCAACTGTTGGCAATCGCACTGTGTCGAGCCGAAAACATCGCCGAACGCGCAACTGGAATGCATTCTGACCAGCACGCCCTCGGCTCCGGCCACGTCACCGCGAACCAGCGCAATATGCGTTTCGGCATCCACCTCGCTGGCGTAGGAAATCATCCGGAACTCGCCCCACTCGGTGCGCAACAGACCCTCGCCCCGCCGATGGAGATAGCGCTCATGCTGCAGCCGGTAGCGAATCAAATCCGCCACCGAAACCATCTTCAGCCCGTGGCGCGCGCAGAATTCCAGCAACTGCGGCACACGCGCCATGGAGCCGTCTTCGTTCATGATTTCGCAAATCACGCCGCCTGGAGACAAGCCCGCCAGACGAGCCAGGTCCACAGCCGCTTCCGTTTGCCCCGCGCGCACCAGCACACCGCCATCGCGCGCACGCAGAGGGAACACGTGGCCGGGCCGCGCCAAGTCGGTCGCTCGCGTGCTGGGATCCATGGCTTTACGAATTGTCAGTGCGCGGTCGGCGGCGGAAATTCCCGTGGTCACGCCTTCCATCGCGTCGATCGATTCGGTGAATGCCGTCCCGAAGTTTGAGGTGTTGTGCGAACTCATCAGCGGCAGCCGCAGGTAATCGCACCTCGCGCCGGTCAATGTCAAACAGATCAGGCCGCGCCCGTGCGTGGCCATGAAATTGATAATCTCGGGTGTGATCTTCTCCGCCGCAAGCGTCAGATCGCCTTCGTTTTCGCGGTCTTCATCGTCCACCACCACCAGCATGCGCCCTTCGCGCGTCTCCTGAATGGCTTCTTCCACCGATACAAACGCCATGCCGCCCCTCTCCCATGTTAGCGCCCACGTGGTGACGGTCACAGCGCAAGGCTTGGCCGCCCGCTTCGAAGACCGGCTTGCCGTGGTGGAAGACCAACTCGCCGTGGAAGAGCCGCTTGAAATTCGCGTGGGCCATTCCTCGCCCGCGGGCTATATCACCAGCAGCGTCTCCATCACCATGCGCACTCCCGGCCACGACCGGGAACTCGCCGCCGGCTTTCTGTTCAGCGAAGGCGTCGTGACCGGCCTTTCGGATGTGGCGGCAGTCACGGTCTCACCGAAGCCGGATGCCAACCTGGTTCGCGTGGATCTTGCGCCCACCGTTGTTTTCGAACCCGAATCTCAAACGCGGCATTTTTATACAACGTCCAGTTGCGGCATCTGCGGCAAGG
>JBBROT010000418.1:0-3482 GCA_038229155.1 Bryobacterales bacterium
ATCGGCCTTCACGGGGTAGCCGAGTTTACTGGTGTAAGTTTGCCCGGCAACCGCTCCGATGCAGACCACTTCCGCGCCTTCTTCACGGAGCCTGAAGAGCGGATACCAGACTTCCATTTCCTGGTACAGGTTATCGACCAGGATGGCGACTCGCTTTCCGGATAGGCTCATTTGGTGGCTCCCTGATTTTGCAATTCGAATTGCATTATTTTGTGAAGGCGGCGGATGTGGCGGTCCGAGCCGGAGAATTGAGCGCGTAAGAATGTCCTGACCAATTCGAGCGCGAGTGAAGGGCCCACGATGCGCGCGCCGATGCAGAGCGTGTTGACGGAATCGTCTTCCACAACTTGGTGAGCGGAGAAAGTGTCGTGACAGGTGGCGGCGCGAATGCCGCGGAATTTATTGGCCGCGACGCAGATGCCGGCACCGCTGCCGCAGAGCAGAATGGCGCGATCGGCACGCTTTTCGGTGATGGCGTGGGCGGCTTTTTCGGCGTAGTCGGGATAATCGACGGGGTCGGTGGAATGGGTGCCCAGATCGAGCGTTTCGTGCCCCATCTCTCGCGCGGCATCGAGCACGGGCTGCTTCAAGGCGAAGCCGGCGTGATCGGCTGCGACGGCGATGGTCATGCGTAGATTCTACACTGCTGGAGGGGGTGCACAGGGCGGGGAAGCGTGATGTTATTCTACGGCACAAAGGGTACCTGAACGCGCGTGGACGAGCCTGGAAGAACGCAATTAAAGCACTTGCTGGCAGGGCAATGGAGCGGCATGACGCTGGACCGGGCGGCTCTTGCGCTGGCGACGATCGAGTATCCGGGATTGCCCGTGGAAGCCAGCCTGCGGACGCTGGACGTGCTTGCGGAGGAGGTTCGCGAACGTACCCGCAATGCGCGCAACGGCCACGAGTTTATTAACGGCGCGAACCGGTTTCTTTTCGATGAAATGGGCTTTCGCGGGAATGCGGAGGACTATTACAATCCGCACAACAGTTGTTTGAATGAGGTACTGAAGCAGCGCTCCGGTATTCCCATTTCGCTTTCGGTGATGTATCTGGAAATTGCGCGGCGGCTGGAGCGGCCTGTTTTCGGCATCGGCTTGCCGGGGCACTTTCTGGTGCAGTATGACGACGGGCAGTATGCCACGTTCATCGACCCGTTTCAGGGCGGCGTGCTGCTGAGCGCGGATGAGTGTTACCAGATGGCTAACGTGAAGTATCCGGACCCGCGAGTTTTGCAGCCGGTGGACAAGCGGCAGATTCTTTTCCGCATGATCAACAACCTGCGCGGGATATATTTTTCGCGGCGGCTGTATCGCAAGGCGCTGCAGGTGATGGACCTGCTGGTTGATGCGACGCCCGAGCTTGCGGACCATTACAAGCAGAGGGCCATGCTGCATCTGCAATTGCAGCAGATGGGCCCGGCGCGCGCGGACCTGGAGCGGTATCTGCGGATGGTGCCCGAGGCGGAGGATCGCGCGGAACGGGAGGCGCAGATACGGACGGCGGTGCGCTGGCTGGCTTCGTTGAACTGAGCCGAACCGTAGAGGGCCGCTGCCGCATCCGAAGAGGGGATGAAATACAAACTACTCGGTAACAGCGGACTTCGCGTTTCAGAATTGTGCCTGGGCACCATGACTTTTGGCGACGATTGGGGCTGGGGCGCTTCGGCGGAAGGGAGCCGGAAGCAGTATGACGTGTTTCGGGAGGCGGGTGGCAACTTTATCGACACCGCCAACTTGTATACCAACGGCACAAGCGAGAAGTTGCTGGGCGAATTCATGGGGGCGGACCGCGCAGGCGTGGTTCTGGCAACGAAGTACACGAACTCGATGGCGGGCAAGGATCCGAACGCGGCGGGCAATCATCGCAAGAACATGATGCAGGCGGTGGAGGCCAGTTTGAAGCGGCTGCAAACGGATTATATCGATCTGTACTGGCTGCACATTTGGGACTTTCTGACGCCGGTGGAAGAGATCATGCGGGCGTTCGACGATCTGGTGCGGCAGGGGAAGATTTTGTATGCGGGCGTTTCCGATGCGCCGGCCTGGCGGGTGGCGCAAGCAAATACGGTGGCGGCGCTGCGCGGCTGGTCGCCCTTTATCGGGTTGCAGGTGGAATACAACTTGATTGAGCGCACGCCGGAGCGGGAACTTCTGCCAATGGCGGAGGCGATGGGGCTGGGCGTGACGGCGTGGTCGCCGCTGGCTTCGGGACTGTTGAGCGGGAAATATCACGGCGAAAAGAAAGAGGAAGGCGGCCGGCTTTCGCATCCCATGATGGCGGGCTGGTCGAACACGGACGAGCGCAAGAAGGCGGTGGTGGAGGCGGTGCTGGCGGTCGCGAAAGAGACGGGGCGTCCGGCGGCGCAGGTGGCGCTGAGTTGGGTGCGGCACCAGGGTCCGGTGGTGATTCCGATTATCGGCGCTAGCAAGGTGGAACAGCTTCAGGACAACATTGCGTCGCTTGAGTTGACGCTGGAAGACGGTCACCTGAAGACGTTAAACGAGGCGAGCGCGTTCGAGCTTGGCTTTCCGTACGATTTCTATGCGAAGCCCATGGTGCGGCAATTTACTTACGGTGGATTGTACGACCAGATTGAGAAGCCGCGGCGGTAGCGAACTGGCTATTCAGTTGCCAGTGCGCAGTGCGTGATTGAGATTCCCGATGGTGCGGCTGCCGAAGTAGCGGTGGGCAGCCGCCGCGTTAAGCTAACGAATCTGGGGAAACCGTTCTGGCCTGAACTGAACATTTCGAAGCGCGAACTGCTGCAGTATTACGCAGATATTTCGCCGGTGCTGCTGCCGCATTTGGCGGAGCGTGCCATGGTGATGAAGCGGTATCCCAACGGGGCCGCGGGCGAATTTTTCTTTATGAAGCGCACGCCGCCGGGCGCGCCGGAATGGCTGCGCACTTGTGAGATTCGGCATGCTTCGGGGAACGTGATTAGCTTCCCGGTGATTGACGATTTGGCGGCGCTGCTTTGGGTGATCAACCTTGGCTGTATCGATCTGAACCAGTGGTACGCGCGATGCGACGATGTGGACCGTCCGGAGTATCTGCATTTCGATCTGGACCCAACGCCGGGCGCGGAACTGAAGCACGTGTTGCAGACCGCGTGCGCGGTGCGTGAGGCTTTGGATGCTCTGGGCATTGCGAGCTACCCCAAAACGACCGGCTCGCGGGGCATTCACATTTATGTGCCGATTGAGCGCGGTCTCACTCAGAAGCAAGTGTGGAGCTTCGCGAAGGAGTTCGCGCGTGCCATGGCCGCGCGGCATCCCGAGTTGGTGACGGCTGAGTATAAAGTAGCGAAGCGGCCTGACAATCACGTGCTTGTGGATTACAACCAGAATGCGTGGGGCCGCACGCTGGCATCGGTATATTCGGTGCGTCCCACACCGCAAGCGACAGTCTCCGCGCCGGTGAAGTGGGAAGAGGTGGAGCGGGGATTTCATCTGAGCGATTTCACGTTGCGCAACATG
>JBBROT010000419.1:0-3476 GCA_038229155.1 Bryobacterales bacterium
AAGACGCGCGAAGGACTTCGCCTGCAGGATAGCCTGTGAGAGCAGGGGGATCAACCGGTCCCGCCGTCCTTCGGAAGCCGACTTCACCTCCACTACATACTTCTTCGAATCCTTCTCGACCAGGAGGTCCGCGCGCATGTCTCCCGCCTCAGGCTGGCGGCGAACGCGCCAGCCTGCCTTGCGAAAGACTTCGGCGACAACATTCTGGAATTCGGCTCCGACCTGAGAGTCACGATTGATAACAGCCATGTTCTATTATCTCCCATGGCCGTGATATTTATCTTGGCCGTGTTAAATAACAAGACCATGTTAACCACTTGCGACGCGGGAAGGGAGGAGCCGCGGAGACGGCGGTGATCGGGAAATAAAGGCACCATTGCCCGAAGAGAAACAGGCGAGCGGTTTGGGTTTTGACACAGTCACGTCGGTTCACCGAACAAAGCAGGAGTGCCGTGCCAGAATTCGACTTTCGAAGGGTTGCGAAGGCCTCGTAAGTCTCTGAAATAAATGGTGGGCGCGCAGGGACTCGAACCCCGGGCCTCCTGCGTGTGAAGCAGGCGCTCTAACCAGCTGAGCTACGCGCCCTCTTGGCCATGAAACCGGCTCCCTTGCGAAACCAGCCAACCCTCAAGTCTACACCACCCCTACACCCTCGCGGAAATGGCCGGGCTTCGTCCATGCACCACAATAGTTTGAATGCCTGGAACCGACTACCGGAGCGAACTACGGCGCTGGATTCCTCTCTTCCTCTTCGCCCTGAACCTCTTCCTTAGTTGGCGATTGCTGAACCAGGAATACACCACCCATTACGAATCCATCGAGCCATTCTTTTACGCCCTCGCCGCTCACATTCGCGCGCACTGGCTCCAGCCCGGGTGGTGGGGAACTTGGAACTGCGGAATGCCTTTCCGCTACACCTATCAACCCGGGCTGCACTCCCTGGTGGCTCTTACTTCCGCCCTCACAGGCTGGAGCACGGCTCGCGCGTTTCACTTCACGTTCGCTCTGTTGTACTCCGCCGGACCGGTCACGCTTTTCCTTTTGGTGCGGCGCTTGGCGGGCAGCTTCCGTATCGCCCTAACCGCAGGGCTGTTGTATTCACTCTGGTCTCCTTCTTCATGGCTCATTCGCAATCTCGCCGTGGATACCGGGGGCGCTTTTCACGCAACGCTTCGCTTCGGGCAGCAGTACACCGGCAACTGGGCGTTCACGTTTGACCCCGGCGGCCTATTGAATGCGCGGCGCTTGCACACCGCCGTCTCTTATGGCGATTCGCCCTATGTCACGGGCCTTACGTTTGTCCCGCTCGCTGTTCTTCTGGTGCACAACGCCACCCAGAAAACTTCACCGCTGAATCTATTCCTGGCCGCTCTGGGCCTTGTTGCCGTACCGTTGACGAACATTCCGGCAACTCTCACGCTCGCCATGATGCTGCTGGCGTATGTGTTGTCCTCGCAGCCCGGCGAACATTTGCGCCGGCTGTTTGTGATTGCATTCTGCTCCGTCATCGGCTATCTGTTGGCGGGTCCGCTGATCCCCCTTTCTGCGCTCATGCTGACGGCGCGAAACACACAATGGATGGAGCCGCAGGGACAGATGACAGCACCCAAGCTTCTATCGATAGCCGTAGGCCTGCTACTTCTGTTCGGCATCTTGACCGGCTTGCGAAGGCTGCGCGTTTCGCAATTCGCGCGCTTCTCCATCGCGTTCCTTCTGATCACAGCCACCGTTGTCCTGGGAAAAGCATGGGGCAATTTCTCACTCATTGCGCAACCCATGCGATTCCACCTCGCGATGGAGATGGCCATCGTGGCATGCCTGGCCGCGCTGCTCGGTGTGGTACATGTTCGCCGGCGCTGGGCTCGGATCGCTATCTCTACGCTGGCCGGCGTGGTCGTGTGCTGGCAAATCGAGACCTACCATCTGTACGCGAGACACATTGTGAAGCGTGAGCCGGTCTGGGACCGTAGCGAATACAAGATCGCGAAATGGATGGACCAGCATGCGGGCGGCAATCGCGTGTGGGTTCCAGGTTCAGTATCGTTCTGGCTGAACACCTTCACCAACACGCCGCAGATGACTGGCTGTTGCGACCAGAATTTTCTCTTCCAGGCCCCACGAATCGCCACTTACGAAATGGGTACGGATGACGGCGCGGGAGCGCGGGCTGGTGAAATCTCACTGCTCTGGATGAAGACAATGGGCGTGAAATACTTCGCTCTTTCCGGCCCGCGCAGTACCGAAGAGTATCGTGTCACTCACCATCCTCAGAAGTTCGCCGGCATGCTCGAAAGCCGCTGGCACGATGGCGACGACGCCATCTATGAGGTGCCCGGACCGCCCGGCTCTCTCGCTCATTGGATTCGACCTAACGAAGCCATTCAACAAATGCCTATCAACGGGGTGGAGATCGCCTCCTTAAGAAACTATGCCGCCGCCGTGAGCGATGCGGACCGCCCCCAAGCCAGCCTGCAATGGGAGAGCACCGCATCCGCCAGCGTCCGCGGTGCGCCACAATTCGGCGATTTGCTTTCCGTTCAGATTCCGTTCCACTTCGGCTGGCGCGCGGAATCGGCAAACGGCGCTGCACTCGCGATCGGCAAGGATGCCCTGGGATTCATGCTGATCGACCCCCACTGCGGCGGTGAGTGCGCCGTCCGGCTCATCTTCGACGGAGGCCTGGAAAGCAAAGTGCTACTTTGGCTCTCACTCTTCACCTGGCTTGGCACCGCCGCGGTGCTTGTTCGCGCTCATCGACAACAATGAAACAGATGCCACGAACAGAGTATGAGCAGCGTCTCGCGAAAGCAAAAGAGAGCTTGCGCACATCCGACGATCGCCATCGCCGCTTAGCCGGATTCCGGTTGCTGGTGGTCCTTGCCGCGGCGGCTTTAGGCTGGGCAGTGTACTCGGGCTTTCTTTCCATCTGGATCTTGCTGCTTGCCCCAGCCGTTTTTGTCTTCCTGGTTTGGCAGCAATCGCGAGCGGCCGGTGAACGCCGCTTTGCGGAGCGCGCCATCGGTCATTACGAACGCGGGCTCGGCAGGCTTGACGATCGTTGGATGGGCAAGGGCGAAACGGGCGAACGTTTTCGCGACGCCGCTCACCCCTACAGCGACGACTTGGATTTGTTCGGCACCGGCAGCTTGTTCGAACTGCTATCCACGGCGCGAACACGGGCTGGGGAACGGCAACTGGCTGAGTGGCTCCTCTCGCCCGCCGGCCCCGCAGAGGTTCTGCTGCGCCAAAAAGCAGTTGACGAATTGCGCGACCGCATCGATCTGCGGGAAGAACTGGCCGCCCTGGGGGAGGATTTTCGCACCGGCGTTCAACCCGCCGAACTCACGGCATGGGGAGTGGCACCGCGCGTGGTTTTCGCTTCGTGGGCTCAGCCGCTGGCTTTGGCATTGTCACTGCTTGCGGCGTGCTTGATAATCGCGGATTTCGCGGCAGGGATGGCCTGTCCCGCCGGCGGG
>JBBROT010000420.1:0-3475 GCA_038229155.1 Bryobacterales bacterium
AGTTAAAAGACGAAATTAACCGTTACTATGGCAGCCAGGTCAGTTTCGCGGGCCGCGGCGAAATGGTCCCGAACAAGTATTCCTACTGTGAAATCGATCCCGTCAAAGTGGATCAGTGGGGCATTCCGGTGCTTCGCTTCCACTGGCAATGGGGCGACCATGAAGTCAAGATGGTGAAGCACATGCGCCGTACTTTCACGGATATGATTGAGGCCATGGGTGGCCGCGTCACCTCGCCCGACATTCCAGAGATCACGGCACAGGCTGTTTCCGTGGGCGGCGAAATCATTCATGAAGCCGGCACTTGCCGCATGGGAGATGACCCGAAGAAGAGCGTGCTGAACAAGTGGTCTCAAGCCCATGAAGTGCCCAATTTGATGGTGGTGGATGCCGCGCCCTTCAACGGCAACCCAGATAAGAACGTGACGCTCACCATTGTCGCCAACGCTTGGCGCTCCGCCGCTCACTTTGCGGAAGAGTTCAAGAAAGGAAACGTTTAAGAAGCCATGGAAAACACTTCGCGCCGCGACCTGTTCAAGATCATCGGCAGTTCCATTGTCCTCACCACCTCCGGTTCTGGAGTGCTGTCCCCTGCTCTCGCTCAGCACGTTCACGACGAAGTAGCCGCTGTGAAATCGCTGAGTGGCGGGGCCGGCTACGTTCCGAAGCAGTTCACCGCGCATAATTTCGAAACACTGAAAACGCTTGGCGAAATCATTATCCCGGGCGCGTCCCAAGCGGGAGCCGCGGAGTATATCGATTTTCTTTCGAGCCGCAATGATGAGCTTGCCGCAATCTTCAATGGCGGGCTGGCGTGGGTGGATCACTACATGGAGAAAACCCACGGCACGGATTTCCTGAAAGCTTCCGCAACGCAGCGTGCTGAGCTTCTGGACAAGCTGGCCTACCCGGCCAACGTAACGGCCGCGACGGCGCAGGGCGTGCCTTTTTGGACATGGGCACGCAACATGACAGTGGACGCTTATTACACCAGCCCGGCCGGCGTGAAGGATGTCGGATACATGGGCAACCAGGTGCTAGGCAGCTTTAGCGTGCCTCAGGAAGCGGTGGATTATGTGATGAAACGGAGCCCATTCGCGCGGCAGGGTTGAAAGCCCACTGAACTACTGGACGACAGCCGCTACCACCATCTCCAGCAAACGGCGGACGCTGTCGTCGCCTCCCACGGGGCCATCGTGGAACTGATCGTGCGGCAGCGGCTTCCAGTTGTCGCGTGAAGTATCGGGCTGATATCCCAGCGGAACGCCGGTGAGTTCAGGCTCAAGCTGTGCATTGGAAGAAGCCATCTTGTACATCACCAGGTCGAGAGAGGGAACGACATAAATTCCTGAACCGCCCGCGCCGGATTTGAAGTAAGCATCTTTGGGCGCGCCAAATACGTGGCCGTCCGCATTCACTTCGAACATGAAACCCATGGGCGAGTGCGGGTTATAGGGCGAGGGCTTGCCGCACAGCGCGACATATTCGGAGGGAACCAATTGCTGACCACCCCACTTGCCCTGGTGCAGCAGCAGATACGGAAGCCGTACCGCGTCCGTCGCGCGCAGGGCAATACTGCCGCCGCCCGGCGTATGCGGAAGCGTGTTGCCATTGCGATGGAGCGCGTAGCTCCACGCGCCGAACCCCATGGGGCCGGCGAGTTTTTCCTGGATGTATTGCTGCATCTCCATGCCTGTCAGGTTGCGAAGCACGATGGAGGCGATATGCGGAGAACTGGACGCATAGGAATAGCCGTCGCCGGGCTTGGTCCACAGGGGCGTATGAAGGGCCCCCAGGTCCTGGTCGAAGGGTTCGTCCGGGCGAGGGGTGGGCTCAAGTTTCTGATTGACGCCGTGCACGATTCCCGGGTTGCCGCCTTCGCCGTGAAGCCCCGCGGACATGGACAGAAGCTGGCCGAGTTTGATCTCCGCCTTCGCAGGATCGTCAAGCGGAAACGCCTGAGGCAGGTACTTTTCGGTAAAGACTTTCGTCTCCAGGCCGTCTGGAATCCGGTCCTGCTCTTCCTTGAGCATGATGCCGCAGGCGACGCTGGTAAAGGCTTTGCCGATGGATGCCATATCGGGGTGCGCTTCACGATTGCCCCTGCCGAAGTATTTCTCGTACACCAGGTATCCGTGCCGCACCACCACGAGCCCGCCGTTTTGACTGGTCTCTTTTTCAAACTCGAATGCTTGATCGAGACGGTTCAAATCCATACCGGCGGTCTTGCGGATCTTGGCCGCATCCGTCAACGTTCGCCAGCCACCGTCTTTATCGGCGGGCGGGAAATAGTCTGCCGAAGCCGCAACGCTCGCGCCCGAATACAGGAGCACCGCAACTACGAGCGAGCGCTTAGGCCAGGATGTCACGCACCACCTCTCCATAGACATCGGTCAGCCGGAAATCACGACCGGCGTACCGATAGGTCAGCTTGGTGTGATCGATGCCCATCTGGTTCAGCATCGTGGCATGCAGGTCATGAATCGATACGCTCTTCTCCACGGCTTTGAAGCCGAACTCATCGGTCTCTCCGTAAGACATGCCGCCCTTCACGCCGCCGCCGGCCATCCACATGGTAAAGCCATAAGGATTATGGTCGCGGCCATCGCCGCTCTCCGATACAGGCGTGCGTCCGAACTCACCGCCCCACACAACCAGCGTTTCATCCAGCAGGCCGCGCTGCTTTAGATCTTTCACCAGCGCCGCGGAAGCCTGATCCATATCGGGGCACCTGGCTTCGAGATTCTTATTGATGTGCGAATGATCGTCCCACGGCTGACCGGGACCGTAGTAGACGTGTACGGTACGAACGCCACGTTCCACCAAGCGCCTTGCCAGCAGGCATCCATGCGCGAACGGTGTATCGCCATACTCTTTACGCACGGCTTCCGATTCTTTGTTTATGTCGAACACGTCGGTGGCTTCGAACTGCATGGTGTAAGCCGTTTCCATCGATTGAATGCGGCCTTCCAGGTATTCGTCCTGCCCGAACTGCTGCTGGTGACCGCGATTCATGGTCTGAATTAAATCGAGCTGCCGCCGCTGCGTTTCCTTGTCCAGGTCTTTGTTCTGCAGGTACCGGATCATCTTGTCCGGTGCCGTCACCGAATCGTCGAAGTTGGTGCCTTGATGTTGCGAGGGCAGGAACCCGGCGCGAGCTAAACCGCCAGCGGTGTTCTGGCCGGGACCGAGCACAACAAATCCAGGCAAATCTTTGTTCTCACTGCCCAGCCCGTACGACATCCAGGAGCCCATGGAAGGGCGCGTGGCCGCAATGTTGCCTGTATGAAATAAGCTGCGCGCAGGCACGTGCGTGGGGTTGAAAGTGTACATCGATTTGATCACGCAGATTTCGTCGATGGTGGACGCCAGGTTCGGCAGCAGGCTGCTGACGTGGACGCCGCCGCGCCCATACTGCTTGAATTCGAACGGCGAAGGCAGCAGGCCGCCGGTGGTTCGCTCGGTACGCAGGTCG
>JBBROT010000421.1:0-3464 GCA_038229155.1 Bryobacterales bacterium
CCGGTGGATGTGTACGTTCCAGGTTGCCCGCCGCGGCCCGAACAATTAATTCATGCGCTGCTGATGCTGCAGGATAAGATCCAGGCGGAAACCGGAACCCTGAAGCAAGTGCTTCGGCTCTCGTAGCTTCATGCATAAGAAAGTTTCGAGCGCGGCAATCCTCCTCACGCTGTTTTCATCCGCTCTGCCCGAACCGGCGCTTGCGCAGCGCAACCTTTCCGGCACGCCGCAAATTTCGCTCGCGCTCGATCGGCTAACGGTGCTCGGCAGCGTGCTGATGATTGCCGCTCATCCCGATGACGAGAACACCGCGGCGCTGGCCTATTGGGCTCGCGGTCGCAAGCTGCAGACCGCTTACCTTTCAGCCACGCGCGGTGAGGGGGGCCAGAATCTGATTGGCTCTGAGCAGGGCGATATGCTCGGCGTGATCCGCACGCAGGAGTTGCTCGGCGCCCGAAGAGTGGACGGAGCGGAGCAGTTCTTCACGCGCGCCATCGATTTCGGCTTTTCCGAAACGCCGCAGGAAACCATCGCCAAATGGGGCCATGACGAGATCCTGTCCGATATCGTCTGGGTGATCCGGCGCTATCGGCCCGATGTGGTGGTCCTGCGTTTTTCCGGGACGCCGCGCGATGGGCACGGCCAGCATCAGGCTTCCGCCATCCTGGGCAAAGAGGCGTACACCGCTGCCGCTGACAAGAATCGCTTTCCAGAGCAATTGAAATATGTACAGCCCTGGGCGGCCAAGCGCCTGTTGTTCAACACCTTCAACTTCACGCCGGAGATGGAGAAGGAAGCCGCCGCCATGCCGAACCGTATTGAGTTCGATACGGGGGAATACAATCCGGTGCTGGGAAAATCTTATGGCGAAATCGCGGGGCTCAGCCGCGATGAACATCGCAGCCAGGCCATGGGTTCGCCCGAACGGCGCGGGTCTTCGAAAAATACGCTGGTGACCATCGCCGGCGACCCCGCGCGTAAAGACCTGCTGGACGGAGTCGATACCACATGGGCCCGCGTGCCCGGTGGTGCAAAGATCGGCGATCTGCTGGCGCGCGCCGCGCGCGAGTTTATTCCCGCGCATCCGGAAAAGACCGTTCCGCTATTGCTTGAGGCCAGACCCCTGATGGCACCCTTGGCGGAGGCCGGGAACATTTGGGCCACGCGCAAGCTGCGGGAACTGGATGAGGCTATCGCCCTGTGCGCCGGCCTGTGGCTCGATGCCGAAGCTGACCGTTACGCGGCCACTCCCGGCGGCAAGGTAACCGTCACCATGAACGCGATTACGCGGTCGACATATCCCGTGGGACCCGTTCGCGCGACCGTGGCAGGTAAAGCGCTCGATGTGGCTCCCACCCTGGCAGACAACCAGCCGGTCAACAAGAAAATTGAACTCACAATTCCGGCCGATGCCGCTTACTCCGAGCCTTTCTGGCTCGCGCAAAAGCCGGATGGAAGCCATTACAAGATCGACGATCCACTGTTGATCGGGCGCCCCGACCCGGTGCCCGCCATGGTGGCCGAATTCACGGTGCAAGCCGGTGGACGGGACTTGCATTTCTCGCGGCCTGTTCACTATCGCTACGTGGACCGCTTGCAGGGGGAGTTGGTGCGGCCTCTCACCATTGTGCCTCCGGTGGCGGTCGATCTGCCGAACCCGGTGCTTGTGTTCACCAATCGCGATTCGCGGCCTTTGGTGGTGCAGGTGAAATCGAACGCCGGTGCCACACAGGGTGAAGTGCGCCTGGAAACTGACCCCGGCTGGCGCGCCGAACCCGCTCGACGAACGTTCCAGTTGAAATCGACTGGCGAACAGCAGGAGCTTACCTTTACGGTGACGCCGCTTGAGTTCGGCCCTGAAACCGGTGCCGTGCCCGCTCACTTCCGCGCGGTGGCGAAGTTGGGCGAAAAGCCCGGCGAGACGGAGGTCCGCGCTGGTGTGCAGGTGATCGCTTATTCGCATATCGAGCCGCAAACCCTGATCGTGCCGTCGGTGGGTTCGTTTCGCAAAGCGCCTCTCGAAGTGCTCTCGAAGCGTGTGGGCTACATCATGGGCGCCGGCGATGAGGTGCCGGAGGCCCTGCGGCAGATGGGCTGCGAAGTATCGCTGCTGACGCGCGATGACCTTTCAAGCGGCAACCTGGGGCGTTTCGATGCCATCGTGACCGGTGTTCGCGCTTACAATCTGCGCTCTGACCTGCTGGCCAATCAGGGCCGCCTGCTGGATTACGTGAGCAACGGCGGAACTTTGGTGGTGCAGTACAACGTGGTGGAAGACCGCCGGTTCAATCCGCGCGTGGAACCGGGCCTTGATCGCCTGGGCCCTTATCCTTTTAAGATTGGCCGCGACCGCGTGACCGTGGAAGAAGCGCCCATGGAATTCATGAGTGTGAAAGGGCCGTTGCTGCGCGCGCCCAACACTATCACGGCCAAAGATTTCGAAGGTTGGGTGCAGGAGCGCGGCCTCTACTTCGCCTCCGAGTGGGACCCCCGTTACGAGACGGTGCTCTCCACTCACGATCCGAATGAGAAAGCCCTTCCCGGCGGCACGCTATTTACCCGGTACGGCAAGGGCGCGTACATCTTTTCGTCCTATTCGTGGTTCCGCCAGTTGCCGGCGGGCGTGCCCGGCGCTTACCGGCTATTCGCCAATCTGCTGAGCGCCGCCAAAGCGCAGTAAAATTTTCGCTAAAACATGCTCCGGGTGCGGTCGATGAGTCTTTATGACCGCTTTTCTGAAGAATGCGCAGCAGATGTTCGAAGTCGCGCGGCAATCTGACGAACCGGAAGACATCACCATTCACCTGAATAGTTCCAGCTACCGCATCACGCGGGCTCAGGGACGGACCAGCGTCGAAGGGCGTTCAGGCAATCAAAGCTGTTTGCTGCAAACCGCCGTCGCGCACCGGATGATTCTTCGCGACCAGCCGCTCTATTCGATGGCTTCCTGATTGGCCGGAGGCAGCAGGCGTTCCCGGAATCGCGGATAGCGCGCTAACAGCAGGCTGAAGAAAAAATGGCCTACAAAGATCTGCCGCACGGGAGCATAGACCGCGCCGAGTGGGCTGAAATTACGCCACGCCCACTTCACCAGCACGTAGTAAGCTAAAGCGCCCGTCAGCATGGCGGCGGCCAGCAGTATCGCGCCGCCGGGCCGTTCGCGCCAGAGCAAGCCGAAGCAAATCCCGAGCCCCCCATAGACAAAAAAGACCAGCGCCGCGCCCGCTACAGTCGACCGGCTGAAGGAATAATTCAGGGCCGCTTCCCCGTAAAAAGCGCTGCCGATCAGGTTAGAAGCCCACCATACACTTTTTCCGAAGAAACGCGACGCGAGCGACATCCAAAGGAGCAGGCCGAGGGAGCCGGAGATTCCCGCTTGCAGGCCGGCCAACGCGTATCGCGCGTTTCGGCTCATTGCGCGCTTCCGGGTGGGGCGGTCATGAGTTCAGCCTATACTGACGATA
>JBBROT010000422.1:0-3451 GCA_038229155.1 Bryobacterales bacterium
CGCGTGATCGATCGCGGTGTGAATCAGGTCGGCTCCACGACGCGCTTCGCGGGGTACGTCGCGTCCTGGTGGGATGAATGGATCATCGACGGCCTCGTGCGCGCCTTCGCCTATTCGGTCAGGCTGCTGTCTTATCCCGTCCGCCTGCTGCAAACAGGCCAACTCCAAACGTACGCTCTCTTCCTGGTACTGGGCCTGGTTGCGTTTTTAGGCTTCCTCGAATTCGCGCGATGACGGAACACCTGCTCAGCATCACGCTCTTTCTACCGCTCGCGGGCATGCTGTTGCTGCTGCTCATCCCGGCATCTCAGGCGCGCGCCATCCGCCTTTGGTCGCTGGCTATTTCGCTGGCCGTCTTTGCAGTTTCGCTTGCGGCCTTCGCGCGCTTCAGCAACTCCGCCAGCGGCTTTCAACTGGTGGAGCGCGCGCCCTGGATACCCACTCTCGGCGTTCAATACGCGCTCGGCGTCGATGGCATCAGCTTGCTTCTCATTCTGCTGACCACAATCATCTGCCCCATCGCTTTCCTCGCCTCGTGGAACGTCACGCAAAAGGTCAAAGCATTTCACGCTCTGTTTCTATTGATTGAAACAGCAACTCTGGGCGTCTTCCTCTCGCTCGATGGCTTCCTCTTCTACCTATTCTTCGATCTGGTTCTGATCCCGATGTATTTCGTGATCGCCCTGTGGGGCGGCCCGAAGCGCCTCTACGCCGCGTTGAAGTTCTTCCTCTATACCCTCTGCGGCTCGGTGCTGATGCTGCTGGGGCTCATCGGCTTATATTTCGCGCACATCCGGCAATTCGGCTACCCGAGTTTTGAAATCACAGAGCTCATGAAGCTCACGCTTCCCCTGGCCACGCAGCAGTGGATCTTCTGGGCGCTCTTCGCCGGGTTCGCCATCAAGATTCCCATGTTCCCGTTCCACACCTGGCTGCCCGATGCGCACGTGGAAGCTCCCACCGCCGGGTCCGTCGTGCTGGCGGCCCTGCTGCTGAAGCTCGGCACCTACGGCTTCCTGCGCTTCTCACTTCCCCTGGTTCCGCACGCTTCTTCAGACCTCACCATCGTGCGCATCCTGCTCACGCTATCCATCATCGGCATTCTTTATGGCGCGCTGGTCAGCCTGATGCAGCGCGAATGGAAGCGCCTGATCGCGTATTCGTCCGTCAGCCACATGGGCTTCTGCACGCTGGGCATCTTTGCGCTCAATCCCATCGGCATCGCGGGCAGCGTGTTGCAGCAAGTGAACCACGGCATCTCAACAGCCCTCCTATTTCTGCTGGCCGGCATGATGTATGAGCGGCGGGGCGCGCGTGAAATTTCAGCCTATGGCGGAGTGGCCGCCTCCATGCCACGCTTCGCGTTCATCTTCGGTGTGGCCGTTTTCAGTTCCGCCGGCCTGCCGCTGCTGAATGGCTTCGTCGGTGAGTTCGCCATCTTGCAGGGTGCCTTTGAGGTGGGCCGCACCTGGGCCGCGTTAGGAGTCGTTGGGCTGGTCCTTGCCGCCGCGTACCTGCTCTGGCTGTATCAACGCACTATGCTCGGGCCCATCACCCACGCTGAGAATCGCAACCTGCCAGATCTGAATGCCCGCGAAACCGCCGTGCTGCTGCCGCTGGTCGCGCTGGCTTTTGCCATCGGTCTCTATCCCAAGCCGCTGTTCGACATTATCCAGAAGCCCGTTGCCGAACTCGTGGGAAGAGTTCATTCGAAGTGAGCTACACGGCATCCGACAACTTCGCGCTCACCCCTGAGATCCTGCTGGTTCTCTTTGGTTGCGCGTTGCTCTTTGCCGGACGCCGATGGGCACTCCCGCTGCTGTTTACCGCGCTGCTGTTTACCGGTGCTGCCTTATGGCGTCAGTACGCGTGGCTCGATCAGAATCGCGTGGCGGATCTGACCGCCTTTGCGGGCGCGTTCACCGTGGACCGGTTCGCGCTCTTCTTCGATGCGCTGTTCCTCGCCACTACCGCACTTGTCGCCGCTGTCAGCAAGCCGGTGATTCAACGCGATTTCCCTGAATACACCGCCATGCTGCTCTTCGCTCAATGCGGTATGTTCCTCATCTGCGGCGGCGCGGATTTGCTCACCATCTTTCTGGGCCTGGAACTGATGTCGCTCGCGTTCTATATCCTCGCCGGCTTCACGCGAGAGGATCGCCGCTCGAACGAAGGCGCGCTCAAGTTTTTGATCCTCGGCGCGTTCTCAAGCGGCTTGGTGGCCTATGGCTTTTCACTGTTCTATGCGATGGCTGGTTCAACGCGCCTGACCGCGATCGCGACGGCGGTGGCGGCGCGTGATACGCACGATTCGCTATTGATACTCGCGCTGGCGACAGCGGGCGCGGGCATCCTGTTCAAGATCGCCGCAGTGCCGTTTCACATGTGGGCTCCCGACGCTTATGAAGGAGCGCCCATCCCGGTTGCCGCCTATCTTGCGGTTGCCTCCACAGCCGCGGCCATGGCGCTGCTGATACGCCTCTTCGCGGGGCCGCTCGCACCGGGAAGAGCGGTTTGGGAACCGCTCCTCGGTATCGTTGCCGTGGCCACGCTCACGCTCGGCAACCTGGCCGCCATCGCGCAAAGCAACATCAAGCGCTTGCTGGCCTACAGTTCCATCTCGCACGCAGGATACTTGTTGCTCGGGTTGGTGGCTGGCAACCGTACGGGCATTGAAGGCATCTCCGTCTACCTGCTGACCTACATCTTTATGACAGTGGGTGCCTTCACCATCGTCATCACGCTAAGGCGGGGAGGCGCTTCGGCGGACAACGTTTCAGACCTGGACGGCTTGGCGAGGAACAACCCGTGGAACGCGTTCCTGATGCTGGTGTTCCTGCTTTCGCTTGCAGGCCTTCCTCCCACCGCGGGCTTTCTGGGAAAATACTTCGTGCTACAGGCGCTGGTGGAGACCGGGCACTATGCGCTGGCCGCCGCGGGTACGCTGTACGTCATCGTCGCTCTTTACTACTACTTCCGCATCGTGCGCGCGATGTTCATGGCGCAGCCTTCTGGCGCGGTCGCGGTGGAGTCTACCCTCTCCGTGCGGATCGCGTTAGCGGTCAGCGGCGCGCTGACTCTCGCCATTGGACTCTACCCCGAACCGTTTCTGCTCTGGGCTAAATCGAGCGTGGCGCGATGACCCTTGTCTCGCTGATCACGGCCATCGTGCTGGTCGCCGGCGTACCCCTGATTGCGCTCTACCTTCAGTTGGTGGAACGCAAAGTTCTCGCCGATTTTCAAGTGCGCCTGGGCCCCATGCGCGTCGGGCCGCACGGTCTGCTGCAGCCCATCGCCGATGTCCTGAAACTTGCTTTGAAAGAGGACCTCGCACCCGCCGACGCCGACCGGCTCCTGTTCTGGGCCGCTCCCATCTTCGCCACCGCGGCCGCTCTGGTCGCCTTCACGGTGCTCCCGCTCAGCGCCGCGATCCGGGTGATGGATGTGAACG
>JBBROT010000423.1:0-3446 GCA_038229155.1 Bryobacterales bacterium
ACTGAATTCCAAATCGGCCGCATCGATATGGTCGCGAACACCGGCACCTATATCGATTCGCCCTTCCACCGCTATGCCGACGGCAAAGATCTCTCGCAGCTCTCGCTCGACAATCTCGCCAACCTCGACGCCCTCGTCGTCCGCGCAACCTCCCCGCGCGTCGATGCCGATCTTTTCCGCAAGCTCCCCTTGCACAACCGCGCCATCCTGGTGCACACCGGCTGGTCCCAGCACTGGCGCACTGACCGTTACTTTGAAGATCATCCCTACCTCACTGAAGACGCGGCCGATCTCCTCGCCGAAGCTGGCGTTAATCTCGTCGGCATCGATTCGCACAATCTTGACGACACGCGCACAAAGTCCCGGCCTGTCCACTCCCGCCTCCTCGGTGTCGGCATCCCCATCGCGGAGCACCTCCGCGGCCTTGAAAGCGCGCCACCAGAAGGCTTGCGCTTTTTCGCCGTACCGCCCAAAGTAGCCGGTTTCGGCACTTTCCCCGTTCGTGCTTTCGGCATTTGTGCACAATCGATT
The DNA here is from genome assembly GCA_038229155.1 of Bryobacterales bacterium. Classification (GTDB taxonomy): domain Bacteria; phylum Acidobacteriota; class Terriglobia; order Bryobacterales; family Bryobacteraceae; genus JALYXI01. Next base: position 532 of record JBBROT010000423.1, read on the forward strand.
TGAAATCCTGCACAATCCTGCACAATGGGTTCGTTTTTGCGAATTACGTTGGCGGTCTGAAATCCGATAAGATGTCACACGATGAAACGGATTCTCCCCCTACTCCTGCTCTCCGCGGTGGCCCTCACCGCCGCCAATAAGAAAATCGTACTGATCGCCGGCACCCCCAGCCACAAACCGGGCGAGCACGAATTCAACAACGGCATCGAGCTTCTGGATAAGTGCCTGAAGCAGAACAAAGGGGTGACCACAGTCGTGGTGAAGGGCGGTTGGCCCACGGACGAATCCGTCTTTACCGGTGCCGATGAAATCGTGTTCTATATGGACGGCGGCCAGAAGCACCCCATCGTCCAGGCCGATCGTCTGCAGACCATCGGCGCTCTGGCGAAGAAGGGCGTCGGCATAGCGTGTCTTCATTACGCCGTCGAAGTACCCAATGAGAAAGGCGGCCCCGAATTCCTGGAATGGATTGGCGGTTATTACGAAGATAAAGTTTCAAAGAATCCTATCAATGACGTCCCCGTGACCCAGGCCTCGCCCAAACACCCCACCTCCCGCGGCTGGACGAGTTTCCAGACGAAAGACGAGTGGTATTTCAAGATCCACTTCCGTGAAGGCGACAGCCGCATCACTCCGCTGCTGACCGCTGAACTCCCGCCTGATGCCCCTCATAAAGAGGTAGTCTCCTGGGTCATCGAACGCGCGGATGGCGGTCGCGGCTTCGGTTTCGATGGCGGCCACTTCAACGTCAACTGGGGCAACCCGGATTTCCGCCGCATGGTGGTGAACAGCATCCTCTGGACGGCCAAAGCCAACGTGCCCGTAAAAGGTGCCAAGGTCGATATCGTGCCCGAAGACCTCACTCGCAGCCTCGATCCGAAGCCTTCCAAGAACTAGGCCGCGCCGCCCCAGCGATATAGCCTTGCCCCGCAGGCGTCGTGCTAGAATCTTGCAGCGTCCCTCGTCGTGCGAAAAAAGGGGGTTATTATTTTGCTGGACCTGACATTATTCCGAGTTGTTTTCGTTCTGATCATTGGCGCGTGCGGATATTATTTCCGTCCGTTCCAAATGCAACCGCTTGCCGGGATGCTTTGCGGTGCCTTGGCCGCGGCCGTCGTCATCCTGTTCGAAATCCGCCTCGAACGGTTCACCCTGAAACGCCTGGTCGGGGCGTCCATCGGCGTGGGCATCGGCTGCTCGGTCTCGTTCCTGATGGCCATGGTGCTGTCCAAGGTCAATCCGAACAATTCCACCACGCTCCATTTTGTGGAAATCAGCTTGCTCCTTTTCTTCGCGTACCTGGGCTTATCTGTCGGCGCGCGCAAGGGCGATTTGCTCAACTTGGCGGCCCTCGGCGGAGTCTTCGGCGGCGAAGTCAGCGGAGCCAAGCGGACTTTTAAAATCCTCGATACTAGCGTCATCATCGATGGGCGCGTGGCCGACGTCGCCGAAACCGGCTTCCTCGATGGCGTCGTCGTCATCCCCCAATTTGTCCTCCGCGAACTTCAGTTCGTGGCCGATTCCTCCGATTCCGCGAAGCGCAACCGCGGTCGACGCGGCCTCGACGTGCTCCAGCGCCTCCAGAAAATGAGCAACCTGGAAATTCAGATCAGTGAAGAAGATTTCCCCCAGGTGCGGGAAGTGGACCTGAAATTGATCGAGCTCGCCAAGGTCTACAATTGCAAAATCGTGACGAACGATTTCAATTTGAATAAGGTTGCGCAGGTGCGCGGCGTCGAAGTGCTCAACATCAATGAACTCGCCAATTCGCTCAAGCCGGTCGTCCTGCCCGGCGAGACCATGCGCGTGTTTATTTTGAAGGAAGGCAAGGAATACAACCAGGGCGTGGCGTACCTCGATGACGGTACCATGGTGGTTGTAGACAATGCCCGGAAGTTGCTCGGGAAGACGATTGAGATTTGCGTGACCAGTGTCCTCCAGACCACGGCGGGAAAGATGATCTTCGGCAGGTACGATGAACGTCCTCACCCCGCGCAGGCCGGGCGCGATAGCGTCGGGCATGATGGTTTGGCTCGCAAAGAACATGCGGCGGGCGAAGCGTAAACAGAATCGAACGATTAGAAACTTATGAAAGTGGGAGTAATTCTTCCGGCCGCTGGGCTGGGAACGCGCATGGTGCGCGGTGCCGCCGATACAACCGGGACCAGCCGCAAGCAGTTCATGCTGCTTGAAGGGTCCCCCATCCTGGTTCACACGGTGCGGAAATTCGCCGGCTGCGCGCGCGTAAGTGAGATTGTCGTTGCCCTCCGGCGTGAGGATTTGGAATGGGTGGAAGATCTGCTCAAGCAGGAAATTTCCAGCCCTAAACTCAAGGTCGTCGAAGGCGGAAATAGCCGCCAGGAAAGTGTCGAACACGCCTTCCGCGCGCTCGATCCCGCAACCGAACTCGTTGCCATTCACGATGCCGTGCGTCCGTTCATTGATCTGGACACGATCAATCGTGTCCTTGACGAAGCCGAACTCACCGGTGCCGCCATCGTGGGAATTGTGCCGGTCGATACAGTAAAGCAGGTCAGCAGCGCACAGGCCGCGGGCGCGAAAGTCCGTGCCACCATTTCGCGGGAGCGGCTCATCCTCGCTCAAACACCGCAGGTTTTCGGGCGCGAAGTGCTGGCCCGCGCCTTCGAAGCCGCTCGCGCCGATAACTTCACCGGCACCGATGAATCGAGCCTGGTGGAACGCCTCGAAGAGATGCAGGTCGCCGTCGTGCTCGGCAGTGAGCGCAATATCAAGATCACCCGGCCGGGCGATATGGAACTGGCGCGCCTCTTCCTCGAACAGGAACGCCGTTACGAATTGAAACAGGTTTCGTGACCGAATTCCGCACCGGGCTGGGCTGGGATAATCACCGCACACTGGCTGGTCGGCCGCTCATCCTCGGCGGCATCTCCATC
>JBBROT010000424.1:0-3437 GCA_038229155.1 Bryobacterales bacterium
AGGTTGTAAAAGCCGCCGAGCGCGCGGCCGATCTGACGCGTCAACTGCTGGCCTATTCCGGCAAGGGTCGCTTCATTGTCGAGCCCATGAACCTTTCGGCGTTGGCGGAAGAGACCCGGCAACTGGTGAATCTTTCCATCCCCAAATCCGTTCAGTTGAAGATGAACCTGAAGAAAGATCTGCCTCTGGTGGAAGCCGATGGCGCACAGTTGCAACAGTTGCTGATGAACCTGGTGATCAACGGCGCGGAGGCTATGGGCGAAGAGGCCGGAACCGTGCAGGTCACAACCGGCACGCAGCAACTGGAAGAGGGCGATATCGCGGCGGGGTTCGCGTCCGACCGGTTGAAGCCCGGGCTGTATGTCTTCGTCGAAGTGCAGGACACCGGCTGCGGGATGAGTGAGGAAACGAAGCGCCAGATTTTCGATCCCTTCTTCACCACCAAGTTCACAGGCCGCGGTTTAGGCTTGGCCGCCGCACTCGGCATCGTGCGCGGGCACGGCGGCACCATCAAGGTGTACAGCGTTCCCAATATGGGAAGCACGTTCAAAGTGTTCCTTCCGGTTGCGCAAGATCAAACCGCTCTTCACGCGGTGACTTCGACCGGTTCCGATTTGAATGGCCGGGGCACTGTGCTGGTAGTGGACGATGAAGAAGTGGTCCGCAGCACCACAAAACTGACTCTCACGCATTTTGGTTATGAGGTGGAACTGGCTGAGAACGGGTTGCGCGGCGTGGAGCGGTTCAAAGAATCTCCTGAAATTTTTTCGGCCGTGCTTCTGGATCTCACCATGCCGGTGATGGGCGGCGAAGAAGCTCTGCGCCGCATCCAGAGCATCAGGCCGGATGTGCCCGTGGTGCTGAGCAGCGGGTTTAATGAACAGGAAGCGGTACGCCGGTTCGCGGGCAAGCGTCTGGCGGGCTTTTTGCAGAAGCCGTTTACAGCGCAACAGTTGGCTCAGGCCATCCGCACCGCCGTGGGTGCCGACGAAGCCGCTTAGTGTTTCTGAACGCGGCCGGATTCCATCAACCGGTCGTGGAACATGGCGGTATAGCTCTTCACTTCGCGGCTCTCGCGCAACTGTTCCAGTGTGAATTTCATCTTCAGGCTCCAGTTGCGGTACTGCGCCGTGGTGCCGGGCAGGTTCTGCTGCGCGCACTCCTTCGACAGGTCCTCCTGGTTAATCACCAGCAGCATGGAAGGCGTGGAAGCAAGGAACCCCGCAATGGCGTTATGCAGTTCGCCGGTCAGTTCAGGAATCTGTTCGGCATCGCGCGGCACATAAGCGGGCAGCAAGGCCGATTCCCACAACACGTTCAGCATTTTTTGTTTCTCACGAACGCGGTCGGCCTTTTGCGATCGATAACCGGCTTCATCCAACATACCGGCGCGGAGGCGGCTTTCGATGTCTTCGAACGTCCAGAAACCGGCCAGCGTGGGCAGGTCATGCGTGGTGGAAGAAACCAGAGCCTGACGCGGATATTCGCTCGCCTTCTTGTATTCGCCATTTTCGCGGCGCTCAAAATAGAACAGACGGTAGCTCAGAATCACGAAGCTGGCCAGCGTCTCCCGGGTCTCCGGTTCCACGGTCCCCAGATCTTCACCCACCACTAGCACGCGATTCCGCACGCTTTCAAGCGCGAGTATGCGAATCAGATCGCGTGAGAAATCGCGGACATAAGCGCCTTCCGCCGCCGTCGCTTTACCCGGTATCCAGAACAGCCGGAAGAAGCGCATCACGTGATCGATGCGCAGCGCTCCGCCATGCCGGCAGGTCTTGCGGATAGATTCGGCGAAGAGCCGGTAGCCAGTAGCCCGGTGATGATTTTTGTTGGGCGGAGGGAAGGCCCAATCCTGGCCGGCGGGCGAGAAATCGTCAGGAGGCGACCCCACGCGGCAACCGCTCACATAGAAAGGGCGATGAGCCCATAGATCGCTGCCGCATCGGTCCGTCGCCAGCGCTAGATCATGATAGAGCCCGATCGCCATGCCCGCTTCACCCGTCGCGTATTGTTGCGCCTCCGTCAATTGGCGGCTGATGAGCCACTGAATGTAACTGTAGAACCGGATGTCGTGGGCGTGCTGCTTCTGAAACAGCTTCGTTTCTTCCGATTCTGGATCTTGGTATCCGGCGGGCCAATCCGGCCAGACCCATAGGTCGGGGTTATCCGCATGCAGCTTTTCGTCGAGCGCGCTGTAAGTGGCGAAGCGCAGCAGTAAGTCGCCTTCGGCCTCGATAAAACGACTAAGTTCCTCGCGTTCGCCATGGGTCTCGAACCACGCAAACATCAAGCGCAGGAAGCGCAGCTTGAGGGCGTGCACCTTTTCGTACTCCACATGTGTGGTCTCGCGCAACTCGCGAATTTCTTTCTGCGTTTCAGCGGCGCGAAACAATTCCGCTACGCCTGCGAACTCATCGAAAGCTTCCAGATCCAGATAGATGAAGTTCTGGTAGAAGATGCTGTTCGGAAGATACGGGCTCGCATTATAAGGCTGCCGGTTGTGAATGGCGTGCAGCGGATTGAGCGCGATGAAGCTCACGCCCAGTTCCGTGGCGGCCCATTTCGCAAGGTCGCGCAGATCGCGAAAATCTCCGCATCCCCAGTTGCGCGCGGACCTCACACCATAAAGTGTCACCGCGAAACCGGCGGAGCGGTCGCCCTGTTCCAAAAACGGGGGAAGATAGGCGCGATCGGGCGTAACGATCAACTGGCTCGTGGACGAGCGCTCACCGGAACTCACTGTCAGTTGGTGATAGCCCAGGGGCAGCCCCTCGGGCAATTGAATTTCGCCATGAGAGTCAAGCGCGGCGGTCCAACGGGTCGTTTCACCATCTTCCCGCTTCAGTTCCAAATCAACCGCCGCACCGCCGGTATGTACCGGAAGCCGGACGGGCTGTTGGTTGACGCTCACCACGCGGCACTGTTCAACCAGCTCACTCGCACTGGACTCGCTTCCCGCCCGCAAGGCAGTTTCAATCTGGTCTTGCGAACCCGCGTCGATTCCTAAAGCCTCCACAATCGTGCGCTTGGTTTCCGTCGAAGCCACATGACGATTTCCGAAAATATCCCAGAACTCAGGTTCGATGCCGCACTGTTGCGCCGCATGGTTCAGGGCGTCTTCATAGGAGTGAAATGTCATGTCCGGGGGCGTGATGCGTAACTCAAGTCTAACAATGGCTTTGTGCGAGAATCGGGGTATGAAAACACCTTTGGCCAGCGGTCCGGCGGAGCTATTCGCTCGCATCGATAACGCCGCCGTGGAGCATGCCGCCGCGGCTGAAGGCATCGTCACCACGCGCCTCGATCAAGCCATCAACTGGGCGCGTAAAAATTCCATCTGGCCCATGTCATTCGGCCTCGCCTGCTGTGCTATCGAGATGATGTCGATGAGTTCGTCCCGCTTCGATATCGCGCGCTTCGGTGCCGAGGTGTTC
>JBBROT010000425.1:0-3430 GCA_038229155.1 Bryobacterales bacterium
AGGCTCAAGAGCGCGATGGAAAGCCGCAGATCTTTCACCAGAGCGGCCGGCACCATGACAGTGGAGAGCAGCAGGCCGGAGATGACGAAGGTCTTGCGGACGCGCGTGGGCGAGGCGCCGCGCCGGATCCAGCGGTCGGAAGCCCAGCCGCAAATTACGGCGGAGGCCGCGCTGCCCCAGAAAGGGATGGAGCCGATGACGCCCATGGCCGCGAGCGAAACATGCCGCTCTTTGACCAGGTACGAAGGCAGCCACGTGAGCAGGAAATAGTACGAGTACGTGTAGCAGAAGTTGCCGAGGAATGTTCCCCATGCGTCTTTGCGCTTCGCGATAGCGGCCATGGTGACTCCGGTCACAGATTCTGCCGCGGGCGCGGTGGGCTGGGGACGTGGAGCCCACAGGAGCCAGGGAATCAGCCAGAGCAGGCTACCCAAGCCAAGCACGATGAACATGATGCGCCAGCCATAACGGGCCACCAGGAGACCGCCGGCCAGCGTTCCGATAGCCGGGCCTAGCTTTGTGCCGGCATCGAGCAAGGAGTTGGGCAGGCCTCGCCTCTCGATGGGGAAACCCGCTGCGATCACCTTCGAGTAGCAGGGGAAGGCCACGCTTTCACCGACGCCCAGCAGGAAGCGCAAGATGGCGAGCGAGACCATGCCACCCGCGAAGCCGGATGCCATGGTGGCCGCGGACCATATGAAGAAGCCAATCCCGAAGACCCAAGTGACGGGGTAACGATCCGCCAACCATCCGGCGAGAAGTTGAAACGCGGTATAGGACCAGAAGAACGCGGAGAGCAGGAAGCCCATCTGCAGGGGCGATAAGGAGAGCTCGTCGACCAAGCGGGGCGCGGCGACGGAGAGGCTGCCGCGATCGATGTAATTGATGGCGGCGGCGAAGAAGAGCAGCGCGACCATGATCCAGGTTCCGCTTCCGCGCAGCTTGTGGAAGTGGTGAGATGAGAATGGCACTCTGAAATGGCGACCTGGATCATCATATGCTGGCTGGCGGCTTCGATTGAAGGCCGGTTGTGGAACCCGATCAACGGCGCGCCGGTGCGGAAGGCCGACGTGGTGGTGGGGACTGTAAGAGGCCAGCCGGTGACGCGCGCCGTGACCGACGTGAATGGCCGCTATGCTGTGGACGGGTTGGCTGCAGGCGAGTATCGAATTGCAGCGGGCCGCGCCGGATTTTTGCCCGCGCTGTTTTCGGCGGTGGTGAGTTTGAAGGCCGGAGAGATGCGCCGGGATGTGAACATCGCGATGGAAACGCCCGCCGCGATTATGGGGCGTGTGTTCGATGAGGAGGGCGAACCGGTGGAGGGCGTTCCGGTCGCTGCTTATACGCAGAATGAGACATCGGGAATTGTGCAGTTGAAGGCAACAGGCAGGACCAATGACATGGGGGAGTATCGGCTGGCGGGGCTGACGGCCGGTACTTACGTGATGCGCGCAGGGCGTGCGCAGGCACCCTTGAGTGAAGTTTATATTCCGGCTTATTTTCCCGCTGCAGGGAAGTGGCAGGGGGCTTCGCCGGTGCGAGTCGGCATGGGAAGCGAGGCGCGCAACATTGACATAGGAGTGGCCAAAGGGAAGACGGCCAGCATTGCGGGTGAGGTTCATGGGGCTGGCTCCGTGCAAGTCACGCTGTCGCGCAAGGATGCGGACGCGGTGATGCTGACGGTGACGGAATCGAGTGCGATGGCAAATGCGGAGGGGCAGTTCCTGTTTCCCGCGATTCCTCCCGGCACGTACGTGGCGATGGTGGAGACGAAGCAGGCACAGGGACGCGCCGAAGTTGCCGTGAATGGAGCCGACGCGCGCGTGGAGTTGGTGATGCGGTCGCGCCTGACGAAGCCGTGATAGCGGCGGATGTTGTGGTGATTGGCGCGGGTGCGGCGGGGATGATGTGCGCGGCCGAAGCAGGGAAGCGCGGGCGCAAGGTGGTAGTTCTTGAGCACGCGGAAAAGCCGGGGAAGAAGATCTTGATCTCCGGCGGGGGGCGGTGCAACTTCACGAATCGTGTGGTGACAGCGAGCCACTTCATTTCGCAGAATCCGCACTTCGCCAAGAGTGCGCTGGCGCGGTACACGCCGCAGGATTTCATCAAGCTGGTGGAAGCGCATGGCATACCGTGGCATGAGAAGACGCTGGGGCAATTGTTCTGCGACAGGTCCGCGCGGGACATTACACGGTTGCTGGAAGAGGAGTGCCGCGATGCGGGAGTGACGATGCTGATGAACCGGCGCGTGGAAAATTTGGAGCCGGGCTGGCGCGTGCGCACGGATCGCGAAGAGTTGGAGGCTGAAGCGGTGGTGGTGGCGACGGGTGGGCCATCGATTCCGAAGATGGGGGCGACTGATTTTGCGTATCGCACAGCGCGCGGATTGGGCTTGCGCGTGGTGAAGCCGGAGCCCGCGCTGGTGCCGCTTACGATGAACGCGGAAGACTTGGCGGCTTATGGCGACTTGGCTGGGGTTAGCGCTGAAGTAAAGGCGGAATGCGGAGGCACGGCGTTTCACGAGCGCATGTTGATTACGCATCGCGGCTTGAGCGGTCCGGCTATTTTGCAGGTTTCGAGCTATTGGGATGCGGGTGCAGTGGTGCGCGCTGCGCCGGTGGGAGCGCTTCCGAAACGCCTGGCATCGCGATGGCGGGAGGACTGGAGTTTCACGCCTTCGGGAACCGAGGGCTATGCGAAGGCGGAGGTGACGCGCGGCGGAATCGATACGGCGGAATTGTCGTCGAAGACCTTCGAGGCGGCGCGCGTGCCGGGCTTGTACTTCATCGGCGAGGCGGTGGACGTGACAGGCTGGCTGGGCGGCTACAACTTTCAGTGGGCCTGGTCTTCGGGCTTCTGCGCGGGACAGTATTGCTGAGGGCAGGTCTTTCGGGTAGTTGCTGACTAGACCTTCTTCCGATGCGCGGGCTGGGCGTGACGCGCGAAGTTGGTTGCAGATATGTCTAATACTCTTATGAATTTCAGTTCCGATCTGGCAGTGGCGGTCGAGCGCGCGGCGGGATCGGTAGTTACAGTGCGGAGCCGGTCGAGGCGTACTTCTAGCGGCGTTGTGTGGAAGCCGGGTTTGATCCTGACGTCCGAGACGGCACTGCGCGGGGATGAAGGGCTGCACATTACGCTGCCTTCGGGGCAGACGGTGGCCGCGACTTTGAAGGGACGCGACGGCTCGACGGATCTGGCGGTGCTGGCTTGCGAGACCGGCGATACGCAGGCGGCGGCGTTTGCGGAAGGCGAGGTGAAGGTGGGGCAGATTGCGCTTACCGTGGGCCGCACGCACGATACGGGACCGATTGCGACGTTCGGCATCGTGAGCGGCGCGGCCAGTGAGTGGAAGACGTGGCGAGGCGGTAAGCTGAGCGAGTTTATTCGCTTGAACCTGGAAATTTATCCGACATCGATCGGCGGCGCG
>JBBROT010000426.1:0-3430 GCA_038229155.1 Bryobacterales bacterium
AATGGTCGGTTTGGGCGTTCAAGAAAGCTGTCCAGCGGGCTTGCAGCTTGGGCCACTCTGTTTGCAGGTCAGCCAGGGAAAACTCCGCTGCGTTGCCGAAGGGGCCGGCCGCGGATTCCACGCGGCCCAGCCAGACACGATCGGCGAGATAAATGTGCGCGAGGGTTTGGACTATGTTTCCTTCGGAGGTTCCGAAATCGCGTGCGAGGAACTCCGCGGGGAGGAGGGCGGCTTGGCGGAGCAGGCGGCTAGTGGCCCAATCGGTGTAATCGAAATGAGTGCGGAGAGTGGACGCGGCAACATTCATAACAGGTTCATCACAACGACTGAGTCTAGCGCGTGCGACACTGAAAGCGGCTTGCCGGATGGGTAGCCGCTCGTGTCGGTATGAGCGAGAGGAAAGTCCGGTCTCCATAGGGCGGCGCGCCGGCTAACGGCCGGGGGGAATCCGTTCAAGCGGGTTTCTACGGAAAGTGCAACAGAGAAGATACCGCCACCGGGCTTCGGCTTGGGGGTAAGGGTGAAATGGTGCGGTAAGAGCGCACCGCGGAGCGAGTAATCGTCTCCGGTCAGGGAAAACCCCGCGCGGAGCAAGACCAAATAGGGGAGGAGGAGCGGCCCGCTCCGTTTTACTTCCGGGTAGGTTGCTAGAGCCGTTCAGTAATGGGCGGTCAAGACGAATGGCTACCGCTTCTTCGCAAGAGGGAGTACAAAAACCGGCTTATAATCCGGCAGGCTGAAAATGCAAAAAGTGCGTCCTTCGGGAAACAAACCCGGAGGACGCTCTTTTTTTGCGAGCCGATGCGCTTTAGAAGTTAAGACGCAGAGCGAGTTGGATCTGGCGATTGGTGCCCTGGCCGATGAACTGGCTGACGGTTGAGGTGAGGAGCCCGAAGGTTCCGCCTGCCGCGGCAGCGTTATATGCCTGGCCGGGTTGCAGCGTGTTCGCGGCACCGAGAGTGGCGGTTCCCGAGGGTAGGCCCGCACCCAAACGCGATGCGGGGACGGCAAAGTTCGGGTGATTCAGGATGTTGTAGATTTCAGCGCGGAATTCCAGGTTGGCACGCTCCGTGACGCGGAATTTCTTATCGAGCGTGAGGTCCAACTGAGCCAGGTGCGGACCCTTCAGAGCATTGCGGCCCAGGTTGCCGAACGTGCCGGGCGCGGGCAGCGCAAAGGCGGCCGGGTTGATGAAGAAGCCGGTTGAGGTCTGGACGTAAGGGCTCACGCAGCAGATGTAATTCGGACGGCGGATGTTGCGGCTGTTGCCGCCGCCGGGGACGTTGCTGACGGCCGTGGTTTGCACGACGCCATTCTGAACGACTGGGCTCGAATAGATGGCACCGGTGTTGTTATCGCGATAGACCACGTCGGCGCGGGTGATGTTGACTTCGATGGGCACGCCGGAGCGCGCATTAACGATACCGCCCAACTGCCAGCCGCCGAAGAGGGCGTTCGAGATGGGGTTCGAATCCGTCATAAACTTGCGGCCCTTACCGAAGGGCAGTTCATAGAGGGCGCTGGCGTTCATGCTGTGGCGGATGTCGAAGTTGTTGTCGCCGTGATCGCCCGCGAAATCGTAATTGTTCGCGGCGGTGCGGGCTTCGTTCGAACCGCTGGTGTTGCCGTAGGTGTGGCCCCAGGTATATTGCGAGCCAAAGGTAAAGCCGCTCGAGAAACGCCGGTTCAGGGTCATTTGCAGCGAGTTGTAATGATCGTTGCCGCCGCTGGTCTTGTAATCCACTTCGGCAAAACGGTTGCCGAATTCGCGCGTGACAATGGCGCCACCGGTGGTGGGGTTGGTGGCCACTCCGATGATCTTGTTGGTGATGCTGCGAAGGAATAGATTGCTGCCCTTGCTGCCCACATAGGCGACGGTTAAGATGGCCTGACCGGGCAACTGTTGCTGGATGGAGAAGGTGTACTGCAGGATCTTCTCGGGAATCTGGTAACCCGGCGCGTAAGCTCGCGGCTGGTAGGCGGCGGTGGTGCTATTGATATCGAAGGCAGCGATGGTGGCTGGAATGTTGACCGGGTAAGTGCTGGTAATGGTCCGAATGACGCGATCGCTTTCGATGGGCTGGATCTGATCTTCTTCCTGACCCGGGCCGTAGTAGTAACCCGCTCCGACGCGGAGCACGGTCTTACCGTTCAGCGCGGTGGGAGCATAGGAGACGGCAAAACGGGGCCCGAAGTTCAGCTTGGATGATTTATAGAACGCATTTTTCGGGTTGTCGAGCTGCCCGGTGACGATGTTGAATATCACGTCGCGATTCTTCGATTCATTCATCACGGAGTAATACTCGTAACGCAGACCGTAGCTGATGGTCACGCTAGGGCGAATCTTCCACTCATCCTGGGCATAACCTACAGCGTAGAACTGATTGCCCTGATGGATTCCACCGATGCCGTTGAAAGGCGAAGGCTGGCTTAAGTCAGCCAGTACCTGCACCGTGGCGGGGTTGTTGGCGAGAAAGTCATTGGGACTATTGAAGCTATAGGTGGCTCCGCCCAAACGATCGGTGCGAATTTGAATCTTACGGTATTCGAAACCGAACTTCGTGTTGTGATTGCCGCGCAGGACCGACAGGTTGTCGATGAAGGCAAGCGAATAGTTAGTGTAAGGCTGACCGCGGCCATTCGACGCGCTGTTGGCGCGGTTCAAGCCGGCCGGAGTGACATAGCCGGCGCTATTGCCCTGTCCCGCGATTCCGGGGAGCGCGATGCTGCCCGCGATGTTTAGCGCGATGTTGGAGAAATCGACACCGGCGACCGTGGGTGCAAGGCCGTTATAGCGGGTCTTAGCCATGTTGAGCCCGACCTTGGTTTCGTTCAGCACGGTTGGCGAAAGGATCTGATTGAAAGTGGCAACCACATTCTGGGGTACGGCTGTGGTGTTCAGACCGCTGCCGCTGACGTCATAGATTTGTGTGGCATAGCCCTGATCGCGGAAGTAGCGGACATAGCTCGAATATTTTTCGTTGAAGCGGTAATCGAGCCGGACGCCGCCGGCATACTCATCCACCTGAGTGGGAAGAGTCCGTGTGACGAGATCGATATCGGCGTTCGAGGTGGAACGATCGCCCAGGGGGAAGGCGGCGAGCAGCGGCTGAATGGCGGCTACGGCGCGGGCGCGGGCTGAACGGCTCAAGGTACCTTCGGTCTTGGCGGCGGCGATGCGCTGCTTCAGAGTTTCCACGGAGAAGAAGTAGAAGAATTTGTCTTTGATGAGCGCGCCGCCGAGGGAGCCGCCGAACTGGTTCAGGCGCAAAGGGGCCTGGGAACCGCCGGAGCGCGCATCGAAGTAATCGCGTGCGTCCATGGCGCTGTTGCGCAGGTATTCAAAAAGCGAACCGTGAACGGCATTCGAGCCAGACTTCGTGATGATGCTGATCTGGCCGCCGGTGCCGGTGCCGTATTCAGCGGGATA
>JBBROT010000427.1:0-3429 GCA_038229155.1 Bryobacterales bacterium
GTGATGGCCGCCATTCGCGAGTTCTTCGGTTCCAGTCAGCTTTCGCAATTCATGGATCAAACCAATCCGCTATCCGAAATCACGCACAAACGGCGTCTTTCGGCTCTTGGACCTGGCGGTCTGTCACGCGAACGCGCCGGCTTCGAAGTACGCGACGTTCACCCGACCCACTACGGCCGCATCTGCCCGATCGAGACGCCGGAAGGCCCGAACATCGGCCTGATTTCGTCGCTTTCGTGCTTTGCGCAGATCAATGAGTACGGCTTCATCGAATCGCCCTACCGCAAGGTGGTGAAGGGCGTGGTGGCGGACGAAATCAAGGTCCTGAACCCCGGTGACACGGCCTATAAGGTCGGCGATGTGATGCGCCGCGGCGACATTGAAAAAGCCAACAACGACATCAAGGGCAAGCAGGCGGCGGAGTATGAAGCCCATTGCGAATACCTTTCGGCTTGGGAAGAAGACAAGTACATTGTTGCTCAGGCGAACGTGGAGCTGGATGAGAAGGGACGTATTGTTCCCGAGCTCGCCAATGCGCGTCAGGCCGGCAACTTCGTTCTGAAGAGCCGCGAAGAAATCGAGTACATCGACGTCAGCCCGAAGCAGCTTGTTTCGGTGGCCGCCTCGCTCATTCCGTTCCTTGAGAACGATGACGCGAACCGCGCGCTGATGGGTTCGAACATGCAACGGCAGGCTGTTCCGCTTTTGCGCGCCGATGCGCCTTACGTGGGCACCGGCATGGAGAAAGTGACGGCTCGCGATTCCGGCGCGGTGGTGCTTTGCAAGCGCTCCGGCATTGTGGATTCCGTCGATTCCGAACGCATCATTGTTCGCGTGGAAGGCGCGCCGCATCAGGGGCAGCTTTCTCGCGAAGTGGGCGCGGATATTTACACGCTGACCAAGTTCAAGCGCTCCAATCAGAACACCTGCATCAACCAGAAGCCGATCGTCCGCCAGGGCCATCGCGTGGTGAAGGGCGATGTTCTGGCCGATGGGCCTTGCACGGATTTCGGCGAACTCGCGCTTGGCCGCAACGTGCTGGTGGCGTTCATGCCATGGCGCGGTTACAACTTCGAAGATGCCATCCTGATCAGTGAAAAGCTGGTCAAGGAAGACTACTACACCTCGATCCACATTGAAGAGTTTGAAGTGGAATCGCGCGACACCAAGCTGGGGCCCGAGGAAATCACTCGCGATATTCCGAACATTGCCGATTCGTTCCTGCGCAATCTGGATGATTCCGGCGTGATCCGGAGCGGTGCCACGGTGAGGCCGGGCGATATTCTGGTTGGCAAAGTCACGCCGAAGGGCGAGACGCAGTTGACGCCGGAAGAGAAGCTTCTGCGCGCGATCTTCGGTGAAAAAGCCGGCGACGTGAAAGACGCCTCGCTCTATTGCCCTCCGGGTATTGAAGGCACCGTCGTCGATTGCAAGATCTTTTCCCGCAAAGGCCAGGAGAAGGACGAGCGAGCGAAGGCGATCGAAGAGCAGGAAATTGCGCGTTTGCAGCGCAATCTGCAGGACGAAATTCGCATCCTGACCGACGAGCGTTCGAAGCGGCTTTCTCACCTGCTTGAAGATAAAGAGCTGCAGGCCGATCTGCACGACGAGAAGACCAACAAGAAGCTGCTCTCAAAGGGCACCGCCATCACGCGCGATCTGATTGAAAAAGTCCGCGCCCGCGATTTGAAACGCATGCGTTTGAAAGACAAGGACGCGCGGGTCAACGAACAGATCGACGACATCGAAGAGATGACGTCGCGCCAGATTGCCGTGCTCGAAAAGATCACGGATGAGAAGATCGCCAAGCTTCGCAAGGGCGATGAATTGCCTCCCGGCGTGATCAAGCTGGTGAAGGTTTATATCGCCATGAAGCGCAAGCTTTCGGTGGGCGACAAGATGGCTGGCCGCCACGGTAACAAGGGTGTGGTGGCGCGCATTCTGCCGGAAGAAGATATGCCGTATCTGCCGAACGGCACGCCGGTTGAAATTGTGCTCAACCCGCTGGGCGTTCCGAGCCGTATGAACGTGGGTCAGATTCTGGAGACTCATCTGGGCTGGGCGGCGCAGGCGCTGGGCGTCCACTTTGCGACTCCGGTTTTCGATGGCGCCACCGAGGTGGAAATCAAGAAGCAGTTGACGCTTGCGGGCCTGAATACGTCCGGTAAGACAGTGCTCTTCGATGGCATGACGGGGCAGGAATTCGAACAGCCTGTCACGGTCGGCTACATTTACATGCTGAAGTTGTCGCATCTTGTAGATGACAAGATTCACGCACGGTCCATTGGGCCGTATTCGCTTATCACCCAGCAGCCGCTGGGCGGCAAGGCGCAGTTCGGCGGGCAGCGTTTCGGGGAAATGGAAGGCTGGGCTCTTGTAGCATACGGCGCGGGTTACATGCTGCTGGAATTGCGGACCGCGAAATCGGATGACGTGTATGGCCGCGCGAAGATTTACGAGGCCATTGTGAAGGGTGAAGCCGCCATTGAACCGGGTGTGCCGGAATCCTTCAACGTGCTGATCCGCGAACTGCAATCGCTGTGTCTCGACGTGGAATTGATGAAGAAGGTGCGCGAGATTCCCGCCGACACGGCGCTAGCGGCCGATTAAGCAGATCATTCACGCAACCCATTGTCCGGGGGAGGGCGCGCGCGCATTGCTTCAAAACCGCGCTCTTCCCAAGTTTCTAAAACTGTTATTTGGCGTTCTGGAGAGACGATAAATTTTTATGAGATCCTCACCGTACGATCGAGGCAACATCATTGCGGATTTCGACAGCATCCGAATTTCGCTCGCATCCCCTGAAAAAATTCGATCCTGGTCCCATGGCGAAGTCACCAAGCCGGAGACCATCAATTACCGGACTTTTAAACCCGAACGCGACGGGCTGTTTTGCGCCCGCATCATCGGGCCGGTAACGGATTGGGAGTGCTTGTGCGGCAAGTACAAGCGCATGAAGCATCGCGGCGTGATCTGCGACAAGTGTGGCGTGGAAGTGACGCTGGCGCGCGTGCGCCGCGAGCGCCTGGGCCATATCGAGTTGGCAAGCCCCTGTTCGCATGTGTGGTTCTTCAAGGGCCTGCCTTCGCGCATCGGCCATTTGCTGGACATAACGCTGCGTGAATTGGAGCGTGTTCTTTACTTCGAAGCATTCGTGATTGTGGATGCCGGTGAAGTGCCCGAACTGGCCATGGGCGAGGTGATTTCCGACGAACGGAAGCGCGCGCTCGACACGGAGCATGCCGGGAAATTCGTCGCCATGATGGGTGCCGAAGGCATCAAGGAACTGCTGAAGAAAGTAGACGTGGAGCACCTTTCCGAATACATCCGGGAAGCCATGAAGACGGAAACTTCGCAGCAGAAGAAGTTGAAGTTTGCCAAGCGGCTTCGCGTCGTAGAAAGTTTCCGCAAGTCCGGCAACAAACCGGA
>JBBROT010000428.1:0-3418 GCA_038229155.1 Bryobacterales bacterium
CGCGGGCTGTGGTTCGGCCATTTCGATGTGAACGGCTATGATTTTTGGAGCAACGAGAAAGACTACAAGACCAAGAACCGCGGCAACATCATGTTGAAAACGATCGATGAAGTGAAGAGCGGAAAATCGTCCGGTACGCTCGTGATCACGATGGACTGGCTCGACGCGGAAGGCACGGCCCTGGTGCGTGAGCATCGCATCATGACGTTCTATTCCGGCCAGGCCGACCGCCGCATGGATTTCGATTTCACACTCACGCCGCTAACGAAGGTCACCTTCAAGGACAACAAGGATGGCGTGTTCGCAATTCGCGTGGCGGCGGGTCTCGAAGAGAAGGAAAAGAAGTCGCTACCCACGCCGCCGCGCACGGGTGAGATGGTGAGTGCCGATGGCTGCACGACGGAGGCTGAGTGCTGGGGCAAGCGGTCAAACTGGATGGATTTCCACGGTGAACTGGAAGGCGAGAAGGTGGGAATCGCGATTCTGGATCATCCGCAAAATCCGCGCCATCCCACTTACTGGCATGCGCGCGGCTATGGCTTGTTTGCGGCGAATATTTTCGGCGTGAAGGAGTTTACGAAGGATGAGACGAAGAATGGTTCCATGGAGTTGAAGGCCGGTGAGACGCTGCGCCTGCGCTACCGCGTCATCATTCATCCGGGCGATGAGAAAACCGCCAACATCGCAGCGGAATACGAGAAGTATTCTAAGTAAACGCGGCCAGCGTGACGCGATGGCGGTAATCGAATGTTGCGTTCAGCTTGCGACGGATGAATGGCAGAGCCACATCCGATAGCGGACTGAACGGCAGTTCGAATTCGACATGATCGTGAAGCACGCAAGCGTTGTTGCCCAAAGGCTGGAACGTGTGTGTGTGCAGCCAATATTGAAAAGGCCCGCTCTGCTGCTTGTCTTGGAAGCGCACGCCGCGCTGGTAGCCCTGATGGATGGCAACCCAACGCAGCGCGAGCGGACCGTAGCCCATCCGCAGAACTACGCGCGCGCCGTCGGCGATGCCTCCGGTGTGTTCCACCACGCGCACTGGATCGCCAGGAGGAATCAGCTTTTCGAGCGCGCCAGGAGCCTCATGCCACGCGAACACGCGTTCGGCGGAAGCGGGAAGCGAAACGCTGCGTTCAAAGATGTGTCTCATGCGTTGCCGTACCTTTCGCGCACGCCTTGCGCTTGCGCTTGAATCGCCAGCTTCTTTGGAGCGCTGAGCCTCGCCAGATTCTTGACTTGCATGATCATGCGCGGATTCCCCGCCAACATGTTTTCATGCCGCATCAGGAAATCCCAATAGAGCGTGGTGAAGGGGCACGCTTTTTCGCCCACGCTCTCAGCCGGATTGTACTGGCACCCGCTGCAATAGTTGCTCATGCGCTGAATGTACTTGCCGGAGGCCACGTATGGCTTCGAAGCCATCACGCCCCCATCGCCGTATTGCGACATGCCGAGCGTGTTCGGAAGCTCCACCCATTCCACGGCATCCACGTAGATAGCCAGATACCAAAGATGGACCTGTTGCGGCTCCACGCCAAGCAACAGCGCAAAGAGTCCGGTGACCATTAAGCGCTGGATGTGGTGGGCATAGCCGAAGCGCAGAGTCTGCCCCAGCGCATCGCGAAGGCAGGCCATCTCTGTATCGCCGGTCCAATAGAATCCGGGAAGATTCTCTTTCGCCTGCAGATGATTCCGCTCTAGGTACTGCGGCATCAGCAGCCAATAAACGCCGCGCACATACTCCCGCCAACCTAGAATCTGGCGGATGAAACCTTCGACGGAATGCAGCGGCGCGTGGCCATCGTGATAAGCCTGTTCGGCGTCGCGGATTGCATCGCGCGGGTCCAGTAGTTTTAAATTCAAAGCCGCGGAGAGGCGCGAGTGATACAGATACGGCTGCTCCGTCCACATGGCATCCTGGTAATCGCCGAAGTGCGGGAGCGCTTCGGTGATAAACACTTGCAGCGCTTGCCGCGCCTCTGCTGGCGTGACGGGAAAATCGAAAGAGGCGAGTTCGCCGGGATGCTCGGGGAACTGCTGCTGCACCAAGTCGAGAACGCCGCGCGTGATGGCGTCGGGCGGGAACGTTCGCATCCACGCAAGAGTAGCCGGGCCGCTCTTGCCGAAACTCTTCCGATTCTCCGGATCGTAATTCCACTTGCCACCGACAGGCTTCTTCTTCTCCATCAGATAGGCATATCTCTCGCGCATCGCGCGGTAGAAGAACTCCATGCGCAATTGCTTCTTGTCCTTCGCGTATGCCGCGAAATCTTCGGTTGTGGCGAGGAAGTGCCGGTCCATTCGAATCTCGAGCGGCACGCCCATGGCCTCGGCGGCGCGTTTCAGATTCTCTCGCACGCGCCACTCGCCGGGCTCGGTCAGTATCAATTTTTTCGGCCTCAGGCGCTGAACAGCGGCGCTCAGTTCGGCTTCGAAAGAGTGAAGATTAAGTGGCTCATCCAGCTCTCGATAGTGCACTGCGATCCCGTCAGCCTGAAGCGCATCGCGAAAATGCCGCATGGCGGCAAGGAACATGGCAATGCGGCACTTATGGCTCCAGGCGTGTGTGGCTTCTTCACGAACCTCGGCCATCCAGACGGCGTCCAGCCGCGAATCGAAGCCCTCGAACGCGGACGCATCGCGGTTCAACTGGTCGCCCAGCACCAGAATCAAATTGCGCACCATGCGCTTTAGATGCTGTTGAAGTAGAGGAAGCCGTAAACAACCGGAAGGCTGAAGAGGGAGCTATCCACGCGGTCCAGTAACCCGCCGTGGCCGGGCAGCAGCGTGCCGCTGTCCTTCACGCCCGCGCCACGCTTGAGCGCGGATTCCGCCAGATCGCCGAACTGCCCCGCTATGTTCGCGGCAATGGAGATAACGATCGCGAGCCACACCGGCACCGTGGGAATAAAATACGGCAGGAAGAACGCGCCGAAGATGACGGAAATGACAAGCGAACCGGCCGAGCCTTCCCATGTCTTGCCCGGGCTCACTTGAGTGGCCAGCTTATGCTTTCCGAATTGGCGGCCCACGTAATAGGCACCGGTATCGCCGATCCAATTTACGCCCAAGGCGAAGGCCAGCCAATAAGGGCTCACCGCGCGCAGCAAAAAGGCCGTATTCCAAGCGCCATAGATATAAAGCAGGCCCATGGATTGCGCCGCGGTGACGGGCAGAACGTGCGCCAGATCCTCATAGCGCAGCGCCAGCGCGAGTGCGAGAAGCGGGAAGGCGGCCAGGGGAAGATACCACTGATCGGGCCTGAGGAACAGCATCGCTGTACCCACAGCCACACCGAGCCAGCGCTCCTTCAGCCCCACGCCCGCGATGCCGCCGAATTCGTAATAGCAGACTGCGGCAACCACAGCCAGCGCGGCAAAGAACAGGACCACGATGCCGGCGGCGATCAGCACCA
>JBBROT010000429.1:0-3414 GCA_038229155.1 Bryobacterales bacterium
CGATCGGCATCGTTGATCACGATGCCGGAAACGGAACCGGCATGAGCGGCTGCGGTGAGGAGGCAGAAAGCAATTACGAGGCGATGCATGGCCGGAGTGCTCGCTTTCTATTATCTCGCGCGTCTAGGATTCGAGGCCCATCTGAGTGAGGCGATAACGCAGAGCATTGCGCGTGAGCCCCAGCAGACGGGCGGCGTGGCTTTTGTTGCCGTCGGCTTTCTTGAGTGCCTGACGGATGAGTTCCTGCTCATATCGATCGAGCGACATGCCTTCGGGGAGGGACAGTTCACCGGGGGCGGCGGCGCGTTGTCGCGCGTTGGTATCGAGCTTGATATCGGCCGCATCGAGTTGCTTGCCGCGGGCCATTACGAGCGAGCGCTCGATCACATTTTCGAGTTCGCGCACGTTGCCGGGCCAGGGGTATGCCATCAGCTTATCCATGGCGGCGGGCGTGATCTCGGTGACTTGCGAGCCGGAATCCTGAGCAAGTTTCGTGACGAAGTGATTGGCCAGGGGCGGGATATCGGCCTTGCGTTCGCGAAGAGGCGGAATTTCGATGGGCACCACGTTGAGGCGGTAATATAGGTCCTCGCGAAAGGTGCCCTGCTCCAATGCAGCGCGCAGATCCTGGTTGGTGGCGGCGATCATGCGGACATCGATATGCAGAGTCTTGGTGCCGCCCAGGCGCTCCAGTTCGCGTTCCTGAAGCACGCGAAGGAGCTTTACTTGGACCGGGGCGGGAACGTCGCCAATCTCATCGAGGAAGACGGTGCCGGTATCGGCTTGTTCGAACTTGCCGGGCTTCGAACCGAGCGCGCCGGTGAACGCGCCTTTTTCGTAGCCGAAGAGTTCGCTCTCCATCAGATTTTCGGGCAGTGCGGCGCAGTTGATCTTCACCAGCGGCCGGTCTTTGCGCGGGCTGTGAAAGTGAATGGCGCGCGCGATGAGATCCTTACCCACGCCCGATTCGCCGGTGAGGAGGACCGTGGCGCGCGTGGGCGCAACCCGCAAAACCTGCGCGAAGATATCCTGCATTTGGGCGCTGCGGCCGACGATGTTGTCCCACTCATAGCGGCGGCCCAACTCTTCTTTGAGCTTGCGATTTTCATCGCGCAGGCCGCGTACTTCGAGGGCTTTGTTAATGACAGCGGTGAGCTGATCGAGCGAGAACGGCTTGAGTAGAAAATCGGACGCGCCATTCTTCATGGCTTCGACGGCGTTTTCAACGGTGCCATGCGCGGTCATCAGAATGACAGGCGCGTGGGGGTTGCCGCGATGGATCAACGAGAGCAGTTCGAGGCCGGACATGCCGGGCAGGCGAAGGTCGGTAAGGATGAGCGAGGCGCGGTCCAGAAGGGGCAGGGCTTGTTCGGCGGTGGCGGCAAGATCGGTATCGAATTGAGTGGCTCTGAGGTGAAGGTCCAGCACGCGCCGGAGCTTCTCTTCGTCTTCAATGATGAGGATGCGTGGGCGCATGGCGAGCTAGTGCGAAAGGAACGGATTCTCAATTCGTAGACGATCGATTTTCATGCCATGTTGCAGGTCTTCGGTGAGGAGCTTGGCGCATTCCGCTTGCGCCGCTCCGGCGACGATTAACGAATCGTACCAACTGAAGTTGTATCGGGATTTGAATTCGAGTGCCTGATGATAGATGGCCGGCGAGGAATGAACGGCCAGCAGCGGACGGAAGACCATGGCGAAATAGCGCTGCGCATCGTCTGGCGTGAAGACGGGAGTGAAGCGCGAAAGAGCCACGTTGAAAAATTCCTGAACGACCTGGAAGCTGACGAGGCCGGTGCCTGTGCGGAGGGCTTCGGCGATGAGGGCGGCCGCGGTGGCAGCTTTGGCCGGCGCTTTGGTGTCGAAGGTGTAAACGAAGATGTTTGTATCGAGGAAAACTCTATCGCTCATTCATCTGCTCACGGGTGAATTTTCCGCCGGAATCGATATGGCTTAGAGTTTTCATGAGAGCTTCGTAGGATTCGGCGTTTCCGTTCCTGGCGGTGTAGGTGACGAGCCATTCGCGGAATTCGGAATTTAGCGTTTTGTGGCGGGACTGGGCGATGTGGCGGGCCTGTTCGAGAAGGGTGTCTTCGGCGCTGAGGGTGATGTTCTTCATACGAGGATAGTGTACACGAAAATTGTGTGAGGTGTTTGGCCTTTGGGATGCGCACTGGGGGGAAGATGCGAGTTACTGTCAGCCATAAGACGTCGAAGGAAGAGGTGCGCCGCGCGGTGGAACAGGCGGTGGATCAATTGTTTAAGGACATGCCGCCGGGGCTGATTCAGATTACGGATCAGCGCAAGCAGTGGGATGCGGATACGCTGCGGTTCTGGCTGACGGCCAAGATGGGTGTGGTGCGGAATCCGATTCAAGGAACGATCGATGTGACAGATCGCGATCTGACGGTGGATGTGGATCTGGGGATGTTGAACCTGCTGTTTCCGGAGCAGAAGGTTCGCAAGACGATTGAGGATCAATTGCGGGGGAAGCTGTTGGGACCGGGCAAGGCGTAAAAGGAAAAAGCCGGGCGACCCTTGGGGAAGGATCGTCCGGCTGGATTGGCATGCCCTGCCACCAAGATTCTAGTGAGTGGGATGGGAGTGGATGGATTCGCTGCTGGTGGCGATGGTGCTCATGCCGCCGGGGCGACCCATGGAACTGATGACATATTCCGGGTAAGCGGAGATGCCGTGCTCGTGAAGATCGAGCCCGTAGAGTTCGCCTTCGCGAGTGACGCGGAGGATGCCCATGGCGTTCACCGCGTACATCACGGCAAGAGAGACGCCGAAAGTGGCCACGGTGACGATAGCGCTGCCGATGAGCTGCGCGACGAGAACCGTGGTGCCGCCCCCATAGAACAAGCCGGTGAGCGGGGCGGTGTTATCGGGGGCGAATGGACCGGTGCTGCCGTACTTGCCGCATGCGAAAAGGCCCAGTGAGAGAGTTCCCCATATGCCGCAGAAACCGTGGACAGGGACTGCGCCGATGGGGTCATCGATGCGAAGGTATTCGAGGAGCTCGACACCGGCTACCACGATGACACCGGCAATGCCGCCGAGGATGATGGCTCCGCCGGGGCTGACCCAGTAGCAGGGGCACGTGATGGCGACGAGACCGGCGAGAAAGCCGTTGACCGTGAAGCTGACATCCCACTTCTTGCTGGTGAGATAGGCGTAGAACATGGCAGTGAGGCCAGCGGCGCAGGCGGCGAGGGTGGTGTTCGCGGCGACGCGGCCAATGCCTTCGAAATCCATGGCGGAGAGCGTGGAGCCGGGGTTGAATCCGTACCAGCCGAACCAGAGCAGGAGGCCACCGGAGGCGGCGATGGTGAGATCGTGCGGCATCATGGGTCCGCCGCCATCGCGTTTGAACTTGCGGCCCAGGCGGGGGCCGAGGACGATGGCACCGGC
>JBBROT010000430.1:0-3409 GCA_038229155.1 Bryobacterales bacterium
CGGCAAGCTCCTCCGGCACTGACGCGGCGAACTTGCGGAACGATTCGCGATGCTTGATATACGTGTTCAGGTTCTCAGTGGAATACGGGTCCAGCGGCGAGGCGAGAATGCTGCGATTGCCCAGCGCGCGCGGACCGTACTCCATGCGCCCCTGCATCCAGGCGACAATCTTGTTCTCCGCCAGCGCATCGAGCGCGATTGCCACAACCTGATCCGTAGTCTGCAAATAGCGGAAGCTGAGCTTGCAGTTTTCCAAAACCTGCTTGATCTCTTCCTGCGAAAAGCTGGGGCCCAGACAATAGCTTCCGGCGTCGGCATGCTTGCCCAATACGGAGAGCGCGGCACCCAACGAAGTGCCGGAATTTCCGGCGGCGGGCTGCACGAACACATGCTCAAAGCGGCCCGACTGCTCGAACGCGGCAATGAGCAGCGCGTTGTAAGCGAGGCCTCCGGCGAGGCATAGGTTCGTGCCCGTACCCGCGAGAGCAAGCGCTGTTTCGGTGACGGATGTCTGCACACTGGCCGCAATGTTCGCGCGCTTCGCTTCCGGAATGGGCGCGCGATCCGGCAGCCCGAGAGCGGAATAAAACTTCGCGCTGAAGCCGCCCTGCGAATCGAGGAACGAGCGGTCCATGTTAGGCCCCACATTCGGCCCCGCGCCGGAGATGTCGCGAAACAGCTCCGCGTATTCCGGCGTTCCGGATGTGGAGAGCCACTGCACTTTGTGTTCGTCCGCGCCGGGTGTGAAGCCCAGCAGCGCCGTCACGCGGCTGTACAGGTCTCCGAGCGAATCGGGGTAGAACGATTCCGATTCCAGCGTCAGCGTGTCCGCATGTCCGCTCCACTTCGAGCCGCAGCGCAGGTCGCCCATGCGGTCAAGCGTGAGCACGGTCGCGTCTTCGAAAGGCGACGCGTAATAGGCCGACGCGGCATGCGCATGATGATGCTCCACCAGCACGATGCGGGCATTCGGAAATTGCGAGCGCAGTTCGAGCGGCAGATCGGATTGAGGGAAAGGGCGGGCAAGCGCAACGGCATCCACATCCGCGGGCGTCAGTTGAGATAAGCGCAGGCACTCGCGGATGGCGGCCTCGGGAGCGGACTTGCTCTCGCGCCTCCGGGAAACTTTCGATTCGTCAATGGCCGCGACAATTTGGCCATCGCGGATGAGCACCGCGCTGCCTTCCGCCGGGAGCCCGCCAATGCCGAGGATTTTCATACTGCACGCAACCGCGCCAGCGCCCGCTCTTTGCCGATGATGGTGAAGAGATGGAACGCGCTCGGTCCCACGGATTGGCCCGTCAAGGCCGCGCGCGCACCGTTAATGAGGATGCCCGCTTTCAGACCTTTCTCATCGGCCAGCTTGCGAAGTTCCGCTTCTATCGATCCCTCCGTGAACTCCGATGAAGCCTCGAGCCGCGCGCTCAACTCGCGTAACGATTCGCGCGCGCCCGGTTTATCCAGCTTCTCGCGAGCATCGCCGGCCATGGGATATTCATCCACAAAGTAAGCGCGCCCGCGCGAGCCGAAATCGTTCAACGTGAAGAAGCGCGTGCGGATCAGGTCCACTGCGTCCGTGAGCCAAGGCTCGGGGAAGGGAACGGTCAGCCCGGCCGCGCTCAACTCCTTTTCCACGTAAGGCAGCAACTGTTCAACCGGCATCGATCGCAGATGCTGCGAGTTGAGCCAAGCGGCTTTCGGGTCCAGCGGACTTTCTTCCGTAAAATTCACCACCGCGTTGCTGCGGTTAATGCCTTCGAAAGAAAAAATTTCCTGAATTTCCTCGAGCGACATTTGTTCGCGATTGTCTTTCGGAGACCATCCCAGCAGCACCACAAAGTTGATAAAAGCCTGCGGAAGAAAACCGAGATCGCGATAGGTGGTGACGCTCACCACGGGTCCGTGACGCCGCTTCGAAAGCTTCGTGCCATCGGGCGCGATGAGCAGCGGCAGATGCGCGAAGAGCGGAATTTCTCCGCCGGCCGCTTCGAAGATGAGGATGTGCTTGAACGTGTTCGAAAGATGGTCCTGGCCGCGCACGACGTGACTGATTTTCAGATCGATATCGTCCGCGCAACTGGCCAGGTGGTACGTGGGCATCTTGTCGCTTCGCAGCAGCGCGAAGTCTTCAATGTCCGCAGTCGATTTCGATTGCGCGCCATAGACCTGATCTGTGAATTGCACAAAGCGCGCCGGTTCCCGAAGCACTTTGAAACGAAGCACAAACGGTTCGCCCGCAGCGGCGCGCCGGTCAGACTCCTCATCGCTCATGTCCCGCATGGCCGGGTTGAAGAGCCAGCGCTGCGGCTCATCGTCGTTCTGACCTTCTTTCTCCTGCCCGGCGGGCGTGAAATCGCGATATGCCAATCCCTTGGCATATATCCGGGCGGCCACTTCGCGATGCAGGTCCAGGCGTTCCGATTGCCGGTACTGCTCGTCCCAATTCAGCCCCAGGTATTGCAAGCCATCATGGATGGAATCGAGCGACGCCTGTGTGTTGCGCTCCACATCGGTATCGTCGATGCGCAGGATCATAGTGCCGTTGTGACGGCGCGCATAAAGCCAATTAAAAATGAACGTACGGGCACTGCCGATGTGCAGAAAACCTGTGGGAGATGGCGCGAAACGAACCCTGAGCATCAACAGGCAAGTTTAGCGCGGCGCGGGCTGCAGGCGCGCCTAGCGCTTCACAGCGAAATCCCAAAGCTGCGCGTTGAGCTTGCCGGGCGTGTATTCAATCACCGCATATTCGCCGGGCGCGAGCGGCTCTTTCGGCCAAATTTTGTAGAGCCCGCTTTCCGTGAGCTGTTTGCGGAACACTTCCACCGTATCGATCTCTTCCATCGCTTCGTTCGTCACCGGCAGCACAGCCACGCGCTCCGCCACGCGCACGGAGCCCTTCGGCGTAAGCTTCACGATGGTGAAGCGCTGCTCGTCGGAAAGCTGGAGATACAAATCCGGCCGATCCATTTTCACGATGTTCAGTGAATGCGGCTCCTGAATTTCCACCGTGCCTTTGCCGGGCAACAGCGGCACGGGCGACATCGCCTTCAGGATCGAGCGGCCCTTGTTCGTGTGATAGGTGGATTCGGCCACCTTGAAAATCCGCAGCGTCTTTCCATCTTCCAGCATGTAGACGCCGGGGTCCTGCGGAATCTTGAGCACCTCTTCCTGCTGGGCGCGCACCGCCTTGTCCTCATCGCTGATGATGCGGGTTTGTTCGGCCATCGCCGCCGCCCGGCCGGCCCGCTCGGTCTCGGTCTTCTTCAGGTCCACCATGGACACGGGCATTTCTTCCCAATCGCCGCGCTCCACGCTGAAGTACTAAATGCGGTCTTCCGCAATCTTGTACTCGCGCACCAGGTGATAGTTCCCGTCCGTCAGGTACAACTTGAAGTTCGCGGCGAAA
>JBBROT010000431.1:0-3409 GCA_038229155.1 Bryobacterales bacterium
ATTGGACCAGGAAGTCATTCGGTGCCACGGTGCCGGGGGATTTCGCTGCATTGGCGTTGAAGCGGAAGTTTAGCGTGCTGCCCAGGCTGTTGGGCGTGGTTTGCACTGGGGGGACGGTGCTGGCGACGGGCGTTGGCGTTGGTGTTGGCAATATGACGATGCCGGGGCCACCGGGGAAAATGATGCCACCGCCGGGACCGCCCGGGCCGCCGAGACCGGGAACTACCGTGGTGGAAGCCGCCAAGCCGCCGCTGGTCAAGGTGTAAGACTGGACGGTCGCGGTGAGGCGGCCGCGGCCTGCATTGGTGACATTATCTTTGACCGCGTTCTGGGCAGCGGTGACGCCGCACTGATCGTTGGTGAGCAGAACGATTTGGGAATCGACTTGCGCGAGCGGACTGGCGTTGACCTGGCCGATGGGCAGGATGATAAATCCGGATTCGGAGAGCGCGTAGATAGTGTCGCCCGCGTTGTTGATAACCATGCGGCCGGACAGATTTTCGGGAAGCTGCAGGCCCAATTTGATGAGGAGGTTATCGGGATCGTTATAGAGCAGGCGGGTGACGTTGGGCTTGGCGGCGGGTACTTGGACGGGCGCGAAATTGAACGCGCCATAGATGGTTACGCCATCGGGAGAGAAGATGCTGCCACCCTGATTCACCTGCGCGTTGAAGTTGGTGCCGGCGGGGAAGGCGAAGGGCGAGTTTGCGATATTTTCCTGCGCGAGGATGGCGAGCGTTGCGGTATCGATGAGCGAATAACCGGCCATGAAGCGCGAGCCATCGGGCGAGACGGAGAGCACGTTCGAGAGGTTGGTGAGGATGCGCGAGCGGAGGACGGTGCCGGAGGCAACTTCATAGACAAAGACGACGCGGTTATTGGTGGCGTTTCCCGTGATGATGTTCGCGCCGATGATGTAATTGCCGTCCTTGGTGGTGAGCAGCTTTGAGTGATACGAGAGATAGGCGCGGCCCGAAGGCGCGGGGAGCGTGGGCGGGGTGGCGGCGGCGGGCGTGATGGCGACGTTGTTGAGCGAGTTGGCTTGCGGATCGTAGATTAAGAGATTGTTCTGGCCGTTGTTGCCGACGGTGGAGATGAGGACGCGACCGTCCTTTCCGACTGCGATGCCTTGGGGACTGGCGACCAACGCGACGGTGGCGACGGTGGGCGTTGCTTTCGTGAGGTCGATGATTTTGAGAGAGCCACCACTGGTGCCGAACGCGGAGACGTACAGCGTGTTGTTGTTCGGCGAAAGGGCGACGGCATCGGGCTGGCTGTTGTTGCCGGTGGAAATGCTGGCCAGATACTGGCGTGTTTGGGTGGACCAGACTTCGATGCGGTTGGCGGAATTGTTGACCAGGTAAAGGCGCTGGCGGGGTTCGTCGAGGAGGATATCGGAGTACGAGGCGGCGGCTTGGGAGGGAATTACGGTACCGAAGGTGGCGCTAAAGGCTGGAACTGCCGATAGAGCAAGAACAAGAAGGGACTGGTTACCGCGCATCGCTACCGGAGTTTAACCCTTGCGCAGGGGAGAAGTTGTCTTGCGCGGCAATGAGGGCGATGGCGCGCCGGATGTCGAGCAGGCGCTGGACGGGATCGCTGGATTCCCGTTCTATGAAAACCGGTTTGCTGTAGCCGATTTCGTGGAGTTTGGCGAGGAAGGCGGGGATGTTGACGGCTCCTTCGCCGAGGATGGTTTCCGAGCCGAGGGCACCGGCGGCGGTGGGCCAGATGCCGTCTTTGGCGTGGACGGAGAGCAGGCGCGGGGCCAGGATGGAGAGCGCGGCGAGGGGTTCGCCGGTGCCGTAAAGGATCATGTTGGCGGGGTCGAAATTGATGCCGAGGTTGGGGCGGCCGGCTTCGGCAAGAAAAGCGAGGAGGGCGGGCGCGGTTTCCTGGCCGGTTTCGAGAGCGAAGGTCATGGGGTGGGCGTGATCGGCGACGCGGCGGACCAGATCGAGAACCGCGTGATATTCGGGGTCAGTGTTATTTTCCGGAACGAAGCCAATATGGGTGGCGATTCCGGGCGCGCCGAGTTCGCGGGCGAAATCGATAACGGCGTGGGTACGGGCTTCGCGGGCGCTGCGAAAAATTGAGGGAACGAAGCCAACTGTGCGCTGAACGGTGGGGATATCTGCATAGCTTTCACCTTCGTAAGCGGCGAAAACCGTGTGGATTGTGAAGCTTGCGAGGGAGGCGGCGGTTTTCCAGGCTGCGGCGGCACCGGGGAGGGGAAGGTCGCCGGGGATGCCGAGTTGGCCGTGATGGATGCCGAGCGCGGTGAGTTCGGCCAGTGTTTCAGCAGGATCGCGGCCCGCCCAGAACATGATGCCTATCTCTAGTTTGTCCATGAGAGGGGTTCTCCGTTTCGCTTGCGCGACTCTACCATTATCTCGACAAAACGAACCGCTTGGGCCGATTGAGCGGGCGGGCAGAGCGTGGGGGGAGTACCGGAGCGGGCGCAATCCGTGAAGTATTGGAGTTGGGCGACCCATGGATCAACCCAGGGATCGGGGCCGGGCGGGAGGGAGAGGGGCTGGGGCGGGCCGCTCTTCGGAAACCAGGTGAGGGGGCGGCCAGCGCTGGACCAATCGAGCGTTCCGGCTTCGGTGAGGAAGTTGAATTCCATCGAAAACGGGTAGGC
The DNA here is from genome assembly GCA_038229155.1 of Bryobacterales bacterium. Classification (GTDB taxonomy): domain Bacteria; phylum Acidobacteriota; class Terriglobia; order Bryobacterales; family Bryobacteraceae; genus JALYXI01. Next base: position 2,645 of record JBBROT010000431.1, read on the forward strand.
GGGGGAGGGGTGCCAACCGCCGGTGATCTCGACGGGGCCGGAGTTGAGAAACGAACTGTGGGCGGAGAGCCAATCAATGCCGTTTTCGGGATCGTGTTCGCCCTGGGCGCTGATGGTGGAGGGGAGGCCGAAGCAGTGGAGCGTGAAATCGGCGTCGTGAATGAGGAGATCAAGAGGGGCACCACCGCTTTTGCCGGGGTCCGCGAGCCAGGGCGACCAGGAGGGGCTGGCACAATTTCGACGAAACGAACCCAATTTGGTGGTCGAGGCGGCGAGCTGGCGGGCGAGTTCCTGCCATTCGGGAAAAAAGCGGAGGACGTGGCCGGCCATGAGGGTGCGGCCTGCGCAGGCGGCTTCGGCGACGAGGGTATAGGCTTCAGCGCTGGTGCGGGCGAGTGGCTTTTCAAGGTGCACGTGTTTCGAGGCGCGAAGGGCGGCGACGCCCGCTTCGAAGTGGAGGTGCGTAGGGAGGCAGAGATCGACGGCGTCGATGGCTGGGTCGGCCAGAGCGGCGTCGAGATGGGAGTAGCGTTTTAAGCGGGTGAAATCGAAATGCGAGGCGGTGGTTTCGAGATTGCCGCCGGTGGAAGAGAGGTCGCCCGAGAGCTTGCGCGGATCGGCACTGATGACGGCGGCGAGTTCGGCTCCTTTCACATGGGGCCACGCGTGGAGGTGAGTCTTGCCCATGAAGCCGAGGCCGGCGACGGCGATGCGGAGTGGACTGTTCAAGCGAAAAGGGCGTCGTAGATGCCGAGCGCGATGAAG